>JAHFDX010000223.1 GCA_023248785.1 Myxococcales bacterium | reverse complement strand
GAAACGGTCCGGATGAGTTTCGTTCTCTTGCGTTCTGGCCCGCCTCAAGTACGGGATCATCCCCGACCGATGCGAACGTCACGCTCGACACGAGCTTTCCAAGAGGGCAGGCCCTAGCTGACTGGCTACGTACGGTTGAGCCAGGTTCCGTCAATGCGAAGGATCAAGTGGCGATGACCGATTTGCGCATGTCGGTCGGGCCCGTAAACAAGGGCGCGACGCGCTGGCTTTACTACGACAACACGAGCACAGGGCTCTCGGAAACGAAGTACTTCTCCTTCAATACGCCAACGGGCGCCGCACCGGAGAAGCAGTGTGGGCGAGCCGTGTTTAGCGACATTCACGTGGGCGCCACACGCATGGACGACGAAGCCATTCCGACATCGTGCGAGGGTGGGAAGATGACGGCGCAAGAAAAGGTTCTCGAATTCCTCCTCTTTGATCTTGCGTCCTGTATTTCGGATGACAGCAAGCCACCAGAGATTCCGCGCTGAAATTGCAATGCACGGGGTCCCTGGTTTCACCGAGCGAGTTGCCATTCTCCTCATTACCGGGCGTATACGCGCACCCAATCGACCGTCATGGTTTGAGGAAACACCGTCGTTGAGTCTGGCGACTTCGGCCAATCGCCCCCCACAGCAACGTTGAGCAACAAATAGAACGGATGTTCGAACGCCCACACGCCGCCACTGGGCAGGTCGCTCGGGGTGCGTGTCGCGTACAGGGTATCGTCGACATAGAACCGAATATTGTTGGTCTCCCATTCGGTGGCGAACACATGAAAGTCGCCTTGGAACCGAGCTCCGTTTGACAGTGTGTACGACGCGCTGATGCCGCTCGAGCCGGAATACCCCGTACCGTGAATGGTTGCATGAACGATGGAGGCTTCGCTTCCGATGTTCTCCATAATGTCGATCTCACCGCATGCCGGCCATTGACCCTCCGATGTGTCGATGTTGTCGCCAAGCATCCAGAATGCAGGCCACAATCCCTGTCCGGACGGGATCTTGATGCGCGCTGCGAGGCGTCCGTGCGTTTGTGTGAACTTCCCTTTGGTGTTGAGTCGCGCGGAGGTGTATTCACACGTGCCGTACCAACACGAGTATTGCGAGGCTCCATCCCGCGTCGCCGTGATGACGAGCGTTCCGTCACGGATGACGGAATTGGTCGTGCCATCCGTGTAGTACTCGCGCTCGTTGTTACCCCATCCGCTGCCACCAACCTCGTGTGCCCACTTCGTCCCGTCGACCGCGCTTCCATTGGCCAAGTCGAATTCGTCGGACCACGTGAGTACCCACCCGTCGGTTGAGGACGTAGTGGTGCCGCTGTCGCGGGCGCTGCTATCACGCCGCCCCCCGTCGAGAGACGCACGCGATCCAGTGTGCGAGGTGAGCGCGTCTGTCGAAGTCCCTTCTGCCATCTCGTCGTGAGAACACGCGAGAAATGCCACACCGAAACTACACGTGAGTAGAAAATGGGTCGGGCGCATTGGGTGATCCTTCCGCCGTGCCCCCACGAACGCCTGTGCGGTGCTGACAACTTCGTAGATAGTGACACTCGATGCTCCATATCGCCACACAAAATCGGGCACTCGAGTCGCGGTCTAGACTTAGGGCCGAGAACAAATTTGCCACGCCAGCGGAATCGCGGGGACTACCCTGAATCGGTCATGAAACTTTATTTCACCGAAACGTCCCCCTTCGCGCGAAAGGTCCGCGTCGTCGCGATAGAGCTCGGCCTTGAGGATCAAATCGAGACCATCCATCTTCGTCCAACGCCGACCAAGGCGGACGCTGAACTGTCACGTGTCAACCCACTCTCGAAAATTCCCGTGCTCATTCTTGACGACGGTTTGTCGCTCTACGATTCACCGGTGATTTGTGAGTACCTCGACGCAGAATACAAGCTGACCCCCGCACGTGGCCCGGATCGTTTTTCTTGTTTGCGGCTTCAGGCGCTTTCAGACGGGATCCTCGATGCAGCGATCCTTGTGTTCTACGAACGTGTGCAAAGACCGAAGGAGCTTCATTTGGATGCTTGGTTATCCGGACAAACCGATAAGGCCAACCAGGGACTTGATCTTCTCGAGCGCGACGTTGCGCAGTTTGGCTCGCGCATCGATCTCGGACAGATTTGCGTCGCTGTCACGTTGGGGTGGCTCGAGTTTCGTGCGTCGCTTGGAGACATTCGGAGCGGGCGCCCCATGCTGTTCGCCTGGTACGACGCCTTTCGAAATCGCCCCGCCATGAAGGCAACAGAGCCACGCGTCTAGATCGCGGGACGACGTCAATCATTGCCGAACGTGTGCCACGTGTGCCAGCAAAGGCATCACGTATCCTCAGCAGATAAGTGCGTTTTCTCGCGTTAGCCACCTGGCGCGCTCCTTGCTCTGAGGCGACGTTGGCGGGGAATCACGATGGCTTGCTGGAGGTTTTCATGAAACGTGCGTATTCGGTTTTGGCCCTGGGTCTGTTCGCCTGCTCGTCGACGGTGGGTCCCACCTCGTCCGAGCCAAAGCTTGAAGAGGCGAAGTCGTCACTTTCGCGCAACACAAGTCCTTCGGTGCCGACGGCCGATCAGACACACTATGTAAGCGACAACACGGCATTTGCAGTCGACTTGTACAAGCGACTGGTTGTCGATTCGAAGAACAACGAGTGGTTCTCGCCCCACAGCGTAACCACCGCGCTTGGGATGACGTACGCGGGGGCGGTGAACCAAACGGCCACCGAGATGGCCACCGCGCTTCACTTCGCACTGCCTAACGAGAGATTGCATCCGGCAGCCAATTGGCTCGATCTCGAACTTGCCAAGCGGGGACAGAAGGGAGCCGACCAAAACGGGCAACCCTTGAAGTTGCGCTCGGTCAACAGTCTCTTCGCGGAGCGGACTGCAAAGTGGAAGCAGCCGTTCCTTGACACGCTTGGTGTGAATTACGGAGCGCCCGTGAACCTTATGGACTTCATCGGTGCTGCGGACACGAGCCGTAAGGCCATCAACGATTGGGTCTCGTACAAGACGGAGGCGAAGATCCAAGAGCTCATTCCATCGGGTAGGATCGATGGGTCGACGCGGCTTGTCCTTGTAAATGCTGTCTATTTCAATGCGGGATGGCTCACGCCATTTGAAGCCGCGCAAACGCGCGATGAGGATTTCTTCACGCAGGGTGCCGAGGTCCCCACGAAGGTGCCGACCATGCACGGGTCTACGTCGGGAAGCTACGCGTCGCTCGAGGACGCGGACATCGCCGAGATTCCGTACAGCGGCAACGAGACATCGATGGTCATCGTGATGCCAAAGACGGCGTTCTCGACATGGGAGTCGCAGTTGACGGCTGCGTCGTTTTCGAGCGCGATCTCCAGTCTGAAGCCCTCCGATCTCGATTTGTCACTTCCGAAGTTTCAAATTAAGGGCAAGACGCTTTCGCTCATGCCCCATCTTAAGGCCCTCGGGATGAAGCAGGCATTTTCGGCTGCTGCTGACTTCAGTGCGATGAGCGACATGTCACTTTACGTGAGCGACGTTCTGCACCAGGCGTTTGTCGACGTAAACGAAAAGGGCACCGAAGCGGCGGCGGCTACGGCGGTGATTGCCAACGAGACGTCCGCGCGCGAGGCCTTCAAAGTCACGGTGAATCGACCCTTCGTTGTCGCCATTCGCGATCGCGTGACGGGTGCGATCCTGTTCCTTGGGCGCGTCGTAAATCCGGTGGGACCTCAGGGTACGTGAGGGCGGAAAATAACGCGCGCAGATAACGGCGGGTGTGCAACCCCAGCGTCGAAGCTACGAATAAGCTGCGTTCGCTTCCCCTTGCGCGAGCGCTTTCTCGAGTCATAGTCAACCCTCACGTGGGGTGATGTGGGACCTCCATGGGAACTGCGCGGCTCTGCTCGCGCAGCGATGACACTTTGTCCCAAAAACCCAGGGGAATTTGATGCCGCGTGGTTATTTCTTGCTCGCGACGTTTCCGGTAGTGATCTCCGCAATCGGATGTAGCTCGACCGTTCCAGTGGAGGACGCAACGACCGGCGAAGAAGATCTTGTCCTTTTGCACTCCATCAAAGAAGGAACCGCGCCACGATCATGGGACTCGGACGTGTCGAGGCCGTCGAACGAAGCGACTGCAGCTCAGCAGCGGCAGGCGTGTGCGTTTCGTCGCGGTGCGATGCCGGCTGCAACCCTCGGTCGTGAACTGCCCATCGGAAACGGCACGCTCAGCGATTCTTCGATTCCTATTCAAAACGTGATCGTGTTGATGCAGGAAAATCGATCGTTCGATTCGTACTACGGGCATCTTGCGGCATGGGCGAGCAAGAACATGAAAGACGCTTCGGGAAAGCCGCTCGCGCTCGACATCGATGCACCGAAGGAGCCCGTTTTTGTTCCGAAGAAAATCAGCGAGCCCAACGGCGCGAAGGCCCAATGGCAACATGCGCCCGAGCTCTGCTTCTCCGACACGAACCACGAATGGGCCGGTAGCCACCTCGAGTGGAACGGCGGAAAGATGGATGGTTTCTTCGAAGCAAACGATGGGTTTCGCGAGGACGGTCAACCCGAGGTTTCGTCGGAGCTTCTAAGCGGACAGCGCGCGATGAGTTACTACGACGAGCGCGACATTCCGTTCTATTACCACCTCGCGAGCACGTTCGCGATTGGCGACCGCTACTTCTCGTCGGTGATCGGACCTACGTGGCCCAATCGTGACTTTATGTATGCGGCCTCGAGTTACGGCGTGACAACAAACAAAAATCCATACTGCGACTCGCCCGGTGTCGCATCGTCGCTGAAGTGCCAGCAGCCGGAGTTTTTCGACAGAGACACAGTGATTTTTGATGAACTCACACGGCGCAGCATTCCGTGGAAGATCTTTGTCGACGGCGCGCTGCCGGTTCCGCGTCTTGGTGCGACGCTCTCACCAAGACAGCTCGGCGGACGGTGGGGAGTCACATCGGTGGGCCATATTTCGTCGGTCAACAAGCTCGTGAATATCCTCGACGGGAGCAGCGACGATGCATTGCCCCGCGTGTCCTTCATTGACGCGAATATTCATGAGAACGCGGAAGGAAACGACGAGCATCCGCCCGGCGACATCCAGAGCGGTCAAGACTTGGTCGCGCGCGTGACAACTGCGTTGATGGCAAGCGAGTACTGGCAAAATACAGTGCTCTTCATCACGTATGACGAGCATGGCGGGATCTACGATCACGTCGCACCGCCGCCCGCGTGCACGCCAGATCCAAGCAATCCAAGTCCAGATTTCGCGACCGACGAAGATCAGGAATTCACCTGGGAACACCCTGAGCTGTATACGGGATTCGATCGCTATGGCGTGCGCGTTCCAGTCATTGTGGTGTCGCCCTATGCGAAGCGGAATTTCGTTTCGCACACGGTTTACGACCACACAAGCATCTTGCGATTTATTGAAACGAAGTTCCGCCTACCCGCGCTCACGAGCCGCGATGCAAACGCCGATCCGATGTTCGACATGTTCGACTTCCAGGCGAACGGAGGACGCGGTCCGTGGGCCACGCCTCCGGAACTTCCCGAAGCGCCCTTCAACGGCAGCTGGGTCGATCCCGATCGCCTCCAGACGTGCAAGGACCTGTATCCAAAGAGCGGCGACAAATTCTAATGGCAG
The DNA here is from genome assembly GCA_023248785.1 of Myxococcales bacterium. Taxonomy (GTDB): domain Bacteria; phylum Myxococcota_A; class Polyangia; order Polyangiales; family Polyangiaceae; genus JAHFDX01. The sequence continues at coordinate 872 of JAHFDX010000223.1, read as the reverse complement.
CGCTTGCGGCGGGCGACGGCCACCGCGCGTAACCATGGCCTGGTATAACGGGCCATGGATTTGGGGCAACGCGAGAAGGATGCGGCCGCGCTCAAACGCCTGGGGTATGCACAGATCCTGCTGCGCGACATGGGGGGCTTCGGCAACTTCGCACTCTCGTTTTCGATCATCTCGATCTTGACCGGAGCGGTCACGCTGTACGGCCATGGTCTACGCTTCGGCGGGCCGTTGGTCATGACGCTTGGTTGGCCGCTTGTCACTCTGATGACGTTGCCTGTGGCGATGAGCTTGGCCCAACTCGCTTCATCCTTCCCTACGGCCGGCGCGCTCTACCATTGGGCCGCCATCTTGGGCGGACGGGGATGGGGCTATGCGACGGCCTGGCTCAACACCATTGGACAGTTCGCGATTACCGCCGGCATTGACTACGGCCTTACGCAGTTTCTCGTGCCGATGCTTGGACTTCCGAGCCATCGCGCTTCCACCCTGTGCGTCTACGCGCTCGTGTTGATGTCTCACGCAGTTCTCAACCATGTCGGCGTTCGTGCGGTGAACGTTCTCAACTGGTTTTCGGCTTGGTACCACATCGTTGGGGTTGTCCTCTTGGTGGCGGCGTTGACTGTCTTCGCGCCCAAGCAACCTGCTTCGTTCCTTTTTGTGCGCACGACGAGCGAACGCGTTCCGTATTGGATAGGTTTCCTAATCGGCTTGTTGCAGGCGCAATGGACGTTCACCGGATACGATGCAAGTGCACACATCACCGAAGAGACGGTTGATCCGGAGCGAAATGCGCCGTGGGGAATCGTTCTCTCTGTCGCGGTGAGCGGTGTGGTTGGCTACGTGCTTCTTCTCGCAGTGACCCTTGCCATCCC
>JAHFDX010000222.1:6126-6521 GCA_023248785.1 Myxococcales bacterium | reverse complement strand
CTGGCGTTCGATATCTTCATTCGCTCAGCGATGCCGTACGTGGAAAGACCGACAACGAGGAGAGCGCGCTTCAAGCGCACTTTACCAATACGGCGCCAACGATCGCAGACGTCGATGGCGACGGAACATACGACATCGTCATGCTTGGCAGCGTTCAGAACGCGTCGCAAACCAATCGCAAGCTTGGTGTTGGCCTCTGGGTCGTCAGGCCCGACGCGAGTCGTCTTCCCGGGTGGGAGGAGCCCTTCTATGTTTCGGAGTATCTCGCGGGTCTTGAAGATTTTGAAGACGCAAACATCGTCGGAGCCACGAACCAGGTTACGGTGGCCGACCTCGATCCAACACGCCACGGACTCGAAATGATCTTCGCGGGCTTCGACGGGAAGATCCACGCC
>JAHFDX010000222.1:0-6069 GCA_023248785.1 Myxococcales bacterium | reverse complement strand
TTCCTGAGGTCGTCTTCAACACGTATTCGACCGACGAAGGCAAAGGCTCGCTCGTCATCTTGGATGGGGGTGGCAACGAGTTGCACAAGGTTGCGCTTCCACGACGCGGTGCGATGCCGGTGCCGACGATTGCCGATGTAGACCGCGATGGAACGCTCGACATTGTGGTTTCGCTCAAGGACGCGGTCGACAAGGAGGAGAGCGCGTTCGTCTATCGTGTGAGGGGTTCAAGCAGCAATTGCCTGCTCTGGCCCACGGCACGAGGCAACATCCTTCGCACCGCGGCTGTCGCCCACCAGTAAATGCGCTTATGGCGCACATTTAACGACATGTCTTGACGAGTGTCCGGTATGGCGCTACCCAGCGACCGAAACGTTAATCCCCTGAGACTGGGCAGGAGTGAAAAATTTCATGAAAAAGCAGTTATTTTTTGCCGCGCTCGCGGCGAATGTGGCCGGGATCGTGGCATGTTCGGGCGCGCCAACGGAGCTAACGGAACAAGTAGAGTCAGACGAAGCGGCCGCGAGCTTATCGAGCACGTCGACCTATTTCAGCGTGCGTGGGGACTATCGCCGATGCATGGCCCCCCTTTGTGGCGGCTATTGGATTAAGCGCGTCAACCATTCGACCACGCGTTGCATGGATGGCTCGTACAGTGCCGAGTGCTACGTCGCCGATATCGATTGGTCTTCAGCCGGGCTCGACCCCTCCGATGCGAGTGGCACAGGTTCGCTGGTGTTCCGCGGCACGATTGGTTCAAAAAACTACTACGGCCAGTGGACACTCGGTGTGCTCAAGGCCACCGAGGCATGGCAAGCAGCGACAGACGCAACCGCAAGCGGATCGTTTTACCGCGTGAAGTTCGACAACCTCGTGTGCTTCCGCGCACCATGCTTTGACACCACGGCGGATGAACTCAACTCGAGGTCGTCGCGGAAGCTGTCAGATCTCGACGGCGCGTACGGCAGCAAGGTTGAATCCATTTTCCACAAGGAAAACGTGATCGCGACCGGGTCCGTGCACACCACGACAAACGGTGGCCGCGCTCTTTCCGTTTCGCAGTTCTGGACGCAGGTCCGGCACAAGTCGAGCGACCCGCTTTACTGCAACAGCAACTCCGAGTGCACGGTTACGGCATACAGCAAACAAGTAACGTCGGACGCGGACTGTTACTGTGCACGCTGCGCGACTACCGTCATGAATACGTCCACGGAATCGACGAACGAAGGTTCGTGGAACAAGTTCTGCTCGAGCAAGCCGATCATATGCCCGATGATCATGTGCATCAAGCCTCCGACGGCTTCGTGCGTGAACCATACGTGTACAAAGGTCGAAAACCTCTAAGGGCCATTGCTGCGATGACTCTCAGGTGCAGTTGACACACGCATGCGTCTCGCGATTCGAAAGCCCATTTCAAGCGCCTGTCGATAGTTCAGGCGCGGATCGCAGACGCTTGCGTAGTTCTTGTCGAGGTCTGCCTCGGTGATGCCGGCTGCCCCGCCGGTGCATTCCGTGACGTCTTCGCCCGTGAGTTCGAAGTGAACACCGCCAAGCGTGGACCGTTCGGTTTCGTGAACATCGAAGGAAATCTCGACCTCGCGCAAGATGTTGTCGAAGTTACGTGTCTTCACTCCCGACGCGGTGGTATGCGTGTTGCCATGCATTGGATCGCACATCCAAAGAACGTTGCGCCCCGCTCCGCGAACTGCGCCCACGAGCCGCGGTAGCTGAGTTTCCACCTTTGAAGCTCCGAGGCGCGAAATCAGCACGAGTTTTCCACACTCGTTGGTCGGATTTAGAACTTCGATGAGCCGAAGGAGCTCGCCTTCGGAAATCGACGGCCCCACTTTAACGCCGACAGGGTTTGCAATCCCGCGAAAGAACTCAACGTGCGCCCCGTCGAGTTGGCGCGTGCGTTCGCCGATCCATGGAAAATGCGCGGTGAGATCGTAGGGCGTCGCTCGTCTTGGCACGCGACGCGTCTGCGCGGCTTCGTAGTGCAAGTTGAGGCCCTCGTGACTCGTGAAGAAGTCGACGCGCGTGAGCTCCTCGACCGTGTTCTCGCCCAGCGCTTCCATGAAGCGGATGGCCTCCGAAAGACGCCGCGTCATCTGTTCGTACTCGTCTCTAAGGGTTTGCGACAGCTCGGCTTTGCGAAAGAACGAGAGCTCCCAATACTCGGGGTGGTGTACATCGGCGAAGCCGCCGGCGCTGAGCGATCGCACGAAGTTGAGCGTTAGCGCGGCGTGTTCGTATCCCCGAAGTAGCATCATCGGATCGGTGCGGCGTGCCTCAGGCGAAAATTCAGGTCGGTTCACCAAGTCGCCGAAGTAGCTGGGTAACTCAAGGTTCCCTCGCACTTCCGTCGCCCTTGAGCGAGGTTTTGCATACTGCCCAGCAAAGCGCCCCACCCGCACAACAGGCTTGTGGCCTGCGTGGATCAAGACGAGGGACATTTGGAGCAAAATTTTGAGCTTGTTCGCAATGATGTCGGATCGACAATCCGCGATGGTTTCCGCACAATCGCCGCCCTGAATGACGAAACGCTTGCCTTGCTCGGCCTCCGCGAAATAGCTCCTTAACCGCTCAATTTCCCACGAGGTAACAAGCGGAGGCAGCTCACCAAGGCGGGCCAATGCAGCATCGAGTTCCGCAGGATTTTCATAAAGAAATTCCTGCGTGTTCGGTTTCGACTTCCATGAATCCGGCGACCAGGTCACGATCCATCGCTACCATAACCGCGCTTTTTTTTCGTTGGAAGCCACGTGCCGTCCTCACACTTCCCCTCATCCATCCCTCCGCGCCCCACTTCGGCGCTGCCCCCCAAAGGCCCCCCTTGGGACAATCCGATCGGGGAAGCTCCTTTTGCGTTTGTCGATTTGGAGATGACCGGGCTTGATGCCGCTCACCATCGTGTGATTGAGGTGTGTGTTGAGCGGGTACGTGGTGATGACATCGTCGATCGCCTTGTTTCGTTGGTAAGGCCGGGCGCGGACGCGAGCGGCAATGAGGGCATTCACGGCATTGAATCCGCCATGCTCATGAGCGCTCCAACGTTCGCAGAGATTGCATCACGCATTCTCGAAATCCTTGAGGGCGCCATCTTTGTGGCACATGCAGCTCCGTATGATTTGGCGTTCCTTCGGGCAGAATTTGCGCGCCTTGGCATATCGTTCGAAAGGTCTTGGTACATCGACACGTTGACGTTGAGTCGGCGAGCCTTTGCGCTGCCAAGCCATTCGCTCGACGCGTTGTGCGCACATTTTGGGTTAAGTCGCCCTATTGCGCATAGGGCCGAGCCGGATGTGCAGGCCTTGCGCGAGGTGTTTCGTCATTGCAAAGAGGCGCTCTCCCCAGCGACGGCACGCGACCTATGGGAAGTGCGCGTTGGCGAGCGAATTGCGCGTGCGGTGATTTTGGCACATTGCGAAGATGCAGTGACGAGCGCACGTCCGGTTCACGTTGTGTATCGCCCCCGCCGCAAGATGCCCGAGGCATTCGATATGGTGGTGACGCGGGTCATTACAGGTCTCGACCCACCTCGCGTAATCGGGTATCAGCTGCCGGGACGGGGCCGCATCGATTTGCGCGCGGACCGTATTCTCAGCGTTGAGCCAAAATGAACGTTTCCATGCGGGCGATGACCCTTCGAAACTCAATTGCCACAGTCGGCCGCTTGGCGGCAAGTGTCGCTGTAGGTGCGCTCATGGCATGCGGCGGACCGAGCGAGTCACAAGTACCGGAAAGGTCGTCTGTCGCGAATCAGTGGCTTCTTCGCGCGAAGGAAAGTTATCGCCGCGGCGACTTCGACGATGCGGCAGAGGCTTCGAAGCGCGCTTCGCTTTCGGCACCGAAAGATCCTGAAGTCCGCCTTCTGGCGGGGCAACTTTCCCTCGCTCGCCTCGAGTTCGACGAAGCGCTCACGATGACCGATGGTCTCACGATGACCCAGGCGAAGTTCGTGCGCGGCGTTGCGTATTGGCACAAAGGCCAGCTCGAAGAGACCGCCGATGCGCTCGAAGCGTTCACGGCCGATCCCTCCGTGCGCGATGCATGGGCAACCCAAGTCGCCAAGCTTGCGCGTCGTGGACGCGGGCGCACGCCTTTTACGATCGAAGGTGGTTACGTTTCATCTATCGAGATGCCTCGCATGATCGGCGAGCAGTATGTGATGCCGTACGGCGTGGTTCCGATAGAGCTTGAAGGCGATCAGGTGCTCGCTGCGATCGCGACGAACGAGCTCGACCTTGTGGTCGACTCAGCGACGAGGCGAGAGCCCGAATGGGTCAGTTTGCGCTTCGACCGCATCGAGGTGCGTGACGTTCCCGCCGTGGTTCGCGATCTCTCGCCTCTCAGTCGCAGGTTGAAGGTTCCCGTTCGTGCCCTCATCGGCACAAACCTATTGCGGCGACTTCATGCCACGATCGATCGGAGAGCCGATCAGCTCGTGTTTCGCCGCGAGGATCCGGCATCGCCACCCGACGCAAGCCACGTTCCTGCGTGGTACGTCCATGGATCCCTTTCCGTCCGCGCCAACGTGGGACCCAACGAGGCAGATGCTTCACCCTTCCTCATCGACAGCACTCGCCCGACAACGGTGGTCCTTTCGGCGGAAAGCTGGCAGCGCGCGGGTGTCGAGCTCAAATCGCTTCTTCCAGTGGAAGGCGCGCCAGACATGCGATCGGGGACGCTCAAGATTTTTCATTTTGCAGGTTACGATCTCGGGCGCGTTCCTGCCTTTTTCTCTTCGGCCACCGAGGAACGAGCTGGTAACGGCGTAACATTTGGCGGTGTCGTTGGCGCAGATTTGCTCACAAATTTTCGCATGACGTTTTCCGATGAAGGTAAACATTTATGGGTCGAACCGGATCCCGCTGCATCGATTGCCGCAAAAGCGTCACCCGCAAATGACCCTCCAACGGAACGTCTGAAAGGAACGAAGCCATGAGCACGGCCATTGCGCGGCTTGCCGTGTATGCCGGAAGTTTCGATCCACCGACGCTTGGTCACCTCGACCTGATTGAGCGCGCTTCGGCCATGTTTAGCGACGTCATTGTGGGTCTTGGTCGGCATCCGACGCGCGAACCCCTCTTCACTGTAGAAGAGCGACTCGATCTTGTTGCCAAAAGTGCGCGTCATCTGCCAAACGTTCGCGTCGAAGGGTTTGATGGCCTTCTTATTGATTACTGCAAACAGGTGGGTGCGCTCGTCATTGTGAGAGGCCTGCGCGCTGCGACGGACTTTGAGTACGAGCTTCAAATCGCGCACGCAAACGCAGATCTAAACCCTGCTGTCGATACGATCTTTCTTCCGACGCGCACGCGTAACGGCTTTATTTCCGCCTCGCTCGTGCGCGAAATCGCAAGCCACGGGGGTGACGTCAGTCGCTATGCGCCGCCCGTTGTGATCGAAGCGCTGAAACAAAAATTCAAGGCGAAGGCGCCGTAGGCACCGCCCATTGAGGCTGATAGCCTCGAGCGCTCATGAAGGTTGATTACGAAAAGCTCCTCGTTCCGCCGGGCAAGCGCATTCGGATCAGGGACTACGACCCCAAATACACGGGCAAGTTCTCACGTAACGCGGGTGAGGTTGGCCTCGTGAAGGAAGTCTCACGTCTCGCGAAATACCAAGACATGCTGTACGCGGACAACACGTACGCGCTGCTTATCCTCTTTCAAGCGATGGACGCCGCAGGCAAAGACGGGTGCATCAAGCACGTCATGAGCGGCATAAACCCTCAGGGCTGTCAGGTATTTAGCTTCAAGGCTCCCTCGGCTGAAGAGCTCGATCACGATTACTTGTGGCGATCGATGCGCTGTTTGCCGGAGCGTGGTCGCATCGGGATCTTCAATCGCTCCTACTACGAAGAGGTACTTGTGGTGCGCGTGCATCACGAACTTCTTCTCAAGCAGCAATTGCCGAAGGAAGCGCGCATCAAGAAAATTTGGACCAAGCGCTTCGATCAGATCAACAGCTTCGAAAAGTACTTGGTTCAAAACGGCGTGATCGTGGTCAAGTTCTTCCTAAATGTATCCAAGGCGGAACAAAAAAAACGCTTCCTTGAGCGTA
>JAHFDX010000221.1 GCA_023248785.1 Myxococcales bacterium | reverse complement strand
AATCGCGTTGCGATCCGTGTCAGCAAGCGTTTCATTAAGGAGCGCTTCAAGGCGTGCCTTCGACGAAGCGGACCACTCGGTCACCAAGGGTTCGCTGTGGGTTGCCATGACCTGACAGCGGCTCTGATTGCCTTCGAAGTTCCGAACGCGCACGTCGTCCGTTGTGAGTTTTCGAGGAAGAGAGCCCGCGCAGCCAAAAAGCGCTTCCGCGAGAATGACAACGACGAGCAGCAGACGGGAGTCCATCTCATAAGGAGTGACGGTCAGCGGAACGCAGGAATTTAGGCGAAAATACTCCGCCTTTCGTTACCATTGAAGGCCCGCGCCTTCGCGCGGCATCGAATTCCAAAGGAGAAGCGCCCCGTGCTCAAGACCGGATACCCCCATGGGCAGACCATCGTCGTGCTCAAGCCATTGAGCCAGTACGACGTGCTTCGCGTCTTTTGTGACGACATCGCGCACGGATTTGAGCAGCTGGGTTGCAAAGCAGTGGTGATCGACAGCGCACGCGATGATTGGGGAAAGCAGCTGTTCGACGGGATCAATGCCGGCGACATCCGCTTTGTGTTCGATTTCAATGGCGGGGCATCGGGCATTAAGCACGGAGAGGTCGCGTTGTTTGACGCGGCGAAAACGCCCTTTGTTTCGTTATTCGCGGATAGCCCGCTCTACCACGAGGATCGACTGAAGGCGTGGATCCACCATTGGCTCATCCTGTTCACCAATGAAACAGCGATGGCTACCTATCGCAAAGGATTCTCCGGACGCAACCACACCTTGAATGGGCTCGCGTATCTGGGTGGACGAAGGCAGGTGACCGAACCGCTGAAGCGCCTTCGCGATCGCAAATATGGAATTGCATTCATGGGCTCGTATTACGGCAAGATGGCTATGGTCACGCAAATCGAGACCGACAGTGGCTTCATGGGGGGATTGTTGCGCGACACACTCGTCGAAGCGCTCCACGACGGGACGCGAACCCCTCTCGAAGTTGTGGCATCCCAGCTTTCCAGGCGCGGCATCGATCCTGAGCATATGGTGCCTCGCGGGATGTTCACGGTTGCCCGCTACGTAGAACACAAGATCCGCGTCTACCGTCGTGCCAAGGCGATCACTGCTTTCAAGAAATTGCCGGTGTACCTATTTGGCGATGAATCGTGGAAGGGCCTCGAAGGCCTTGGTTCAAACGTTCAAATTATGGGAACGCGTCCATTTTCCGAAGCCGGCGAAGTGTTCGCGGAAACCAAGATCGGGCTCAGCATGATGCCTGCGTCGAGCGGCGGGCTCCATGAACGCATGCTCTATGGAATGCATCACGGCAGTGTTGGCCTAACGGATCGCCTCGCTCATATTCCACCCGAATTTAAGGACAACGAGAACGTTCTCTTTTTCGATTGGAACGATCTCGACCACCTTGAAGAGCGCGTGACCGACCTTCTGCACAACGAAGACAAACTCGAGGAGATTTCTGAGCGTGGCCGTGCACTCGTCCAGGATCGGTACTCGTGGAAGGACACCGCAAAAGCTGTCCTTGCTCATGCGGAGCGACATCATTATTGGCTTTCGATGCAAGCCCGGCAATGACAGCAACTGAGATTCAATGAAGCGAACGGAGCATATTGCCGCGTACGAGGCCGAGTACTTGAATGATTATGGTTTCGAGTCCGAATGCGTTCGTGCAAGGCAACAAATCGTTCTCGAACTGATTCGCGAGATCGAGCCGCGCACGGTTGTTGAAGTGGGATGCGGGATCGACCTGATATTTCCACACGTGAATGAAAGCACGATCACACGTTGGGTCATTGTGGAGCCGGCAGTTGCGCATGTGGAAGCGGCGCGCGATGCGCTCTCGAACGAACCGAGATGCTCAATCGTCGCCGGATTTTTGGAAGAGTCCGAAGCCGAGATTCGCGCGTGGCTCCCAAACGGTGCGGACCTTGTTCTTTGCTCGAGCCTGCTTCACGAAATCGGTGATTCGTCGCGGATTCTCGAGTCCTGCAAGGCGCTGCTCTCTTCGTCAGGAATGTTCCACGTGAACGTTCCCAACGTGTTGTCGTTTCATCGGAGACTTGCACGTGCGATGGGGCTCATCAAGAGCGAGTACGAGCCAAGTCAACGCAACGTTCGGCTGGACCAACCTCATCTGTTTGATAGAGCAACATTGCGTGCACTTCTCGAATCGAACGGCTTTGAAGTCGTTTCTGAGGGGGGGTATTTGATCAAACCATTTACGCACACGCAGATGGAATCGATAAAATCGATCTTAACGGAAGACATTTTGCGCGGCCTTTGGTTGCTCGGGCGCGAACACCCGGAGCTTGCGTGCGAAATTTTCGTGAATGCGAGGCGGTGCGCATGACCGCCCACATGACCCGGGGCGTTCAATTCCTCGACGTTCATGCCACGTACTGTGAACTTCGAGCGGAGCTCGACGCGGCGTATCACCGCGTTATGGATTCGGGATGGTTCATTCTGGGCCGCGAAGTCGAAGAATTCGAAAAAGAGTTCGCGCGTTATTGTGGAGTTGAACATTGTGTCGGCGTTTCGAATGGACTCGATGCGTTGCACCTCATGGTGCGAGCACTCTCTATTGGGCCGGGCGACGAAGTGATCGTTCCGTCGCACACGTACATTGCAACGTGGCTCGCCGTCTCTATGTGCGGAGCAACTCCCGTCCCCGTGGAGGTCGACGAAGCGACGTTCAATTTAGATCCGACACTCGTGGAGCGAGCGGTCACTCCGCGCACGAAGGCCGTGATGCCCGTTCACTTGTACGGACAACCAGCCGACATGGGTGGGCTAACGCAGATCGCAGCCCGGCATGGGCTCCGCGTCCTCGAGGATGTGGCCCAAGGGCATGGGGCTCGATATCGAGAACGAAGGGTTGGCGCGTGGAGCGATGCTGCGGGCTTCAGCTTCTATCCGGGAAAAAATCTGGGAGCGTACGGTGATGGCGGCGCAGTCACCACGCGAGATGCGGCCCTCGCGGACAAGATTCGTGAGCTTCGTAACTACGGATCGCGCGTGAAATATTACCACGAGAGCCAAGGGTGGAACGCGCGGCTCGACGAACTTCAGGCCGCATTTCTCCGCGTGAAACTCGCGCACCTCGATGCGTGGAACGAACGTCGGCGAGGCCTCGCGAAGGTGTATTTGGAGCAACTTGCAGGTGTCGCCAATTTGGTGCTGCCGACGGTGTCTCCAAACGTCGCGCCCGTTTGGCATTTGTTCGTGGTTCGACATCCCGAGCGCGATCGAATTCGCGAGGCTCTTACGAAGGCCAACATAGAGACCGTGCTGCATTATCCCGTTCCCCCGCATCTTTCGGATGCGTATCGGCAAGCCGGCTTTGCACGCGGATCTTTCCCCGTGGCCGAGCGAATCAGCGATCAGGTGCTCAGCCTTCCCATGGGGCCTCACTTGACGAGCGAGCAACAAGCACTCGTGATTCGCGAAGTGCGGAAGGCATGCGCGGTGCGCTGAACGTTAGCGGAATCGTTCGACGTACCATGCAACGACCTCTTTCAATGCGCGCTCGAACGTGTGCTGCGGCTTCCAACCGAGCTCCCGCGTGATCTTGTCGGCGCAAACGGCGTATCGCAAATCGTGGCCGAGTCGGTCCGTTACAAATGTGAGCAGCTTTGCGTGAGGCGCCCCCGAAGGAGCAATCTCGTCGAGAAATTTGCAGATGAGCTTTGCGACGTCGTTGTTCGCATAACCGTTTTCGCTGCCGACGTTGTACGTCTCGCCGACCCTGCCGTCGCGAAGGACCGCGTCGATCGCTCGGCAATGATCGAGAACGTGAAGCCAGTCGCGGACGTTTGAGCCGTCGCCGTAAATAGGGATGGGTTTACGTGCGAGGGCGGAGCGAACGACGGTTGGAATGAACTTCTCAGGATGTTGCCAAGGCCCGTAGTTGTTTGAACAATGGGTCAACGTTGTGGGGAGACCAAACGTGCGGTTGTATGCGCGAACGAAGTGATCAGATCCGGCCTTCGACGCTGCGTATGGTGAATTTGGTAGATACGTTTCACCCTCGCACGATGGGGGTGCTTCGGGGTCGAGGCTTCCGTAGACCTCATCGGTCGACACGTGGTGAAAACGCACAGGATGATCCGCGAGTGCTTGCTCGGTGAGCCAATAATTTCGGGCCTCGTTGAGCAACACAAACGTGCCGAGCACATTCGTTTCAACAAACGCTGCAGGCCCTTCGATCGAGCGATCGACATGGCTCTCCGCTGCGAAGTGCACAATGGTGTCGATGCTGTGCTCGTGGAGAAGTGTTGCGACGATTTTCTCGTCGCAAATGTCGCCACGCATGAATGTGAAACGATGGGCATCCGGGAGGTCGACAAGATTGTCTAGCGACCCTGCGTAGGTGAGCAAATCGAGCCCGACGATGTGCACGGCTCTGTCGCTACCGAGTAGGTACCGTACAAAGTTTGATCCAATGAACCCCGCGCATCCGGTCACAAGCATGTGGTGCGCGCCCTTGCTCGGCATCGGCTCCGACGATATCACACGAGCCGAACGTGGCTCGAGCTCGCGAGCTCGAACTCGAAAAACTGCTGCACAGAGGAGCCCCCGCCGAAGCTCGCTTTGAAGTTGTACAGCCCTTCGTTCAGAGCCCGTCCGCCGTCTTCGGTACACGCCCCAAACGAGAACCAGCGCACACCCTGCGACTCAGCTTCCACGATGACCGTTTCGAGCAACAAATCGACCGCGCACTGGTCTCGACCACGCGGACTCGATGCGATGTACTGCGCGTGCCACGCGCGCTGACCGTGGCCAAAAATCCACGTCGTGGCGAGGAGTTCACCGTCGGAGGCATGTGCCATCCAGAGCATGATCGCGTCGGGAAAGAGATCACGGAGCGTGCGGACCTCCTCGTTTGAATGAACAGGTTTCGCCGCATGCCGCTCCGCCAGGCACGTCTCGAGGAGGTGATGGAACGCTTGGTACGAGGAGTCGTCCTTTCGTGCATCGACCTGCACGTCGAGCTTGCGCGCCTTATTGAGTGACCACTTGTGTCCTTTGGAGTGCCTTCGGGGTTCGCCGAGACGAATCGTGTTCCACAGATCGCAGCGCGTGAGTTGACCCCCCTTTCGCCACAGCGAGTAGACGTCGAGCTGGGTTGGAAGCGCGTGAAATAGGGTTGGGATCGATTTGTAGGTGAGCCTGCGAAATCCTTGATTGCGGTAGTGCGAGAGAACTAAGTCGATCATGTGTTCCACATCGGCAACGCGAGCATGCGATGTCGTTAATAATCCGCCGAATGTTGAGCCGGGGTGGGTGATGATGCATGTTTCATCGCGCGGATCGATCGCCGCCGGAACAAGCCCAGCGCACTTTCCCTCGTCCTCGAGCACAACCGATGCATCGCGGAATCGAGCGCCGTGGTAGCCGAGAAAGCGACGGGTGTGCAGGAACGTTCCCATGGCCGATCCTGCGACGAACTCATCCCAAGCGGCGTCGTCTGTTCGCTCGTATGCGCGTACACGCAGTGATTCGTTCACGCCGGGTTGCCTTTCTCGCTGTCGGCTGAATTAAGTAAACGGATTGACGAGGCGATTTGGGATGCGCTTTCGAATTTGCTCTTCGTAGTTCCATGCCGTGAGCAGCACCACTTCGTCACGCAGTCGAGACACGGGGCACACTTCGATGTTCGTGCCCGCGATGAAACGCCCCTGTTTTTGCGGGGTGTCGTCAACGCAATACGCGATGTCTGGAGCGATTCCGTTTTGATGGATGAGGGTGCACGCTTTTGCAGTGGCCCCAAACGCGACCAGCGTGCCGTGCTCTGCGATCGCTTGCTGGAGTTTCAGGGTGGTCGCATCCATGCGTGTCCGAAGCGCGTGCCAGTCGAGATTTTCGTCGGGCTGTGCCGCTTCGTTGCCTGAGCGCCGCGCAGTGATACGAATGGACCCGCCGTGCGTTTCGATGTGCTCCCATGCCGTCATCACGAAGCCCACCCTAGACAGGAATCGAGCGATAGGGCGCACCGCGTGGTAGTCGAGGTGCTCGTGGTACACCATGTCGAACGCGCCCTTGTTAATGAGATCGATCAGGTATTGGACCTCGAAAACGATCGCACCGTTTTCAGACAACACGATGTCGAGCCCCCGAAACACATCCCGAATATCGTCGATGTGTGCGAACACGTTGAGGGCCACAACGAGATCGAACTTGTGAGGCATTGTGGCCGCTACGGCCGACGTAAAGGGCACTGCGAGCGACCACGCGTCTTTCGCTGACGGGTCGCATCCCGCGACTTCAAACCCCTCCTGATGCAACACCTGGAGGAAGAGCCCATTGTTTGAACCCACTTCAAGCACTCGTTTGGCATGTGGATAGCGTTGCTTGAGTTGCTTTGCGTGTAACTCAAGGTGCGGGCGAAACGCGTCAGGCGTTGAGTATTTGTAGTCTTCCGTGAATAAACCACGCACGACGTGACGCAATTGCACGTGGTCGCAGAAACCGCACTGCACGAGATCGAGCGGGTAACGCTCCGCGTCTTGATCTGGCTTGCTTGGAAACGAGTTGGCAACGGGAGTCGGTACAAACGAAAAGG
>JAHFDX010000220.1 GCA_023248785.1 Myxococcales bacterium | reverse complement strand
CGTCTCCGACGATTTATCCAGGCACGAACTGGCAGTGGGCACCGGCACCGGGCAAGGAGTTCACAGCAAACCGACCGCAGCTTGCAAATGAGTCGGTCCTCAAAGGGCCTTTCACAAAGTTGGGCGGGGACCTTCTGTTTCGCGTGTGGTGGAACGCCGAAAAGTTGGAAAGCGCAGCTCTGAACGACACGAAGTTTAACGTGCCAATCGGCACCCCCGGTTTGGTTTGGAACATCAACGACATGGGCTGCGTGTTCGTTACGATCGAAGGCGGTCGCTTTTCTGCTCCTTGTTCTCTGCTTGCGATCGGCGCACCGCCGGTCGACAAGTGGCCCAGCGAAGTGCTGGTCTCGTGGCTCTACGCCGAGGACGTAGAAATCCTCGCGAAAGCGGGTGGTATCCCCCGAGCGGAGGCAGATGCATTCGCCGAGGGAGAAAAGGCATGGTCGGCGTGCATTGAAAAGAATGGCGCTCCTGGGCAGGCGCAGTTCGACGCACTTGACCAGGCGGTGCTGCCCGATCGCGTGCGTAGTGCGCGTGTTGATGCGCTTGCGACGTCCTGGGAAAAAAGAAACGAAGCCGCTTGCAAAGCGAAAGAGAAGAAGGCCCAAGCTGCGTATCTCAAAGTCGTGGGCGGCTGGGTGAAGGCCCGGCAGCTCTTGCTCTCCGATTTGCGCAAGGGCGCTGGAGCTCCTGTTGCGAAGACGGATTCGCCTCAACGATCCGCGAAGGCGAAGACAGCGAAGTAGTGCTAACGCGCGCGTGTCGGCTCGGTTGATAGAAACTCTCTCATAAAGGCTCTCAGCGTCTCCGTTCCACCGGGCCCTTCGTTGACGTTGGCCTCGATGCGGATGTCGTCGAGACCTTCGGCGACAATGAGATGACGACGCGCATCAACGTAACCTCGCATGATCTCTTTATTGAATTCCGGATGAAACTGAACGCCGTAGCAGGCGGGACCGAAGCGAATCACCTGATGGTCATCGAGCTCTGACCACGCAAGACTCTTCGCGTTTGGCGGAAGCGTCACGACCGTATCCAGGTGCGTGGCGTTTGCGTCGAACGCTGTGCCCAATGCCGCAAGCAACGGATCACTTTCGCGTACCGTTACTCGTATCGATCCGATCTCGCGACCGCGCGGATTGCGTTGGACCTTGCCTCCCAGCGCTTCGGCCAGAATTTGGTGACCGAAGCAAATCCCGAACGTAGGAACCTGGGCCTCAACCAAGGTTGCCAGGAAGGATTGCAGCCGAACCATCCACTTTTCTTGAGTCGGCACGCTCGCGGAGGAGCCGGTGATCACGACTGCGCAAAACGAATCGAGCAAAGGAAACGCCTCGGCTTGTGCGTCGATTTCTTGAAACTTCACATTAATTGCTGCTGCCCTCTGGATCATTTGCGCAAACGATCCATTTTTGATTCGCACAGGTTCGGCGGGATCTCCGACGCGAAGAATCAGAATGGGTTTCGAAGGCGTACACGGGGCCAGCATCTCGCCAATGATATACGTCAATCAACAGCCCATACGGATGTGTATGCCATGACTCAATCTAACTTTGCCCACACATACGTCCCCTCCTTGGGGAGATCGGTCCACCGGCTCGGGCTTGCGTGCAATTACGGTATCGATGAAGCAACGTTCGAGACGGCGCTCGACCGAGGTATGAACTACATCTTCTGGACAAGCCTGAAGACGGGGCATCTAAGGCCAGCGCTCATCCGTCGGCTAAAACAAGACCGAGATCGTTACATTTTGGCCACGGGGCCAGCAATTGGTTTCTTTGGCGGGAGCGTTCGTCGAGCGGCAGAGTCGATTCTGCGAAAATTCCAAACGGACTGCATTGATGTCTTTCACTTGTTTTGGGTAGGTCGAACATCGGCTCTTACAGCGAGCACACTCGGCGAAATCGAGAAACTCAAGGCGGAAGGCAAAGTACGCTCGCTCGCCATTTCCATTCACGATCGGGAACGCGCAGGTGAATTGGTGCAAGATTCGCCAATCGACGTGTTTATGCTTCGTTACAATGCGGCGCATCCAGGGGCAGAGCACGACGTGTTTCCGTATTTCGCCCAACGAAAGGACGCCGCGCGGCCCGGCCGCCCGGGAATCGTGGCTTACACGGCAACGTCTTGGCGCAAGCTTCTTAAGGCACCTCGCAGCTGGCCCGCAGCTCCGATGACGGCAAGCGACTGCTATCGTTTCTGTTTGTCCAATCCAAACGTCGACATCGTTCTTACCGGCCCCTCGAGTGCAAAGCATGTCGAAGAGAACTTTTCGGGGCTAGAACGCGGGCCACTCTCCGAAGACGAAGCCAAATGGATGCGGGAGTTTGGCGCTGTGGTCCACGGGTAGATTCTCCCCACGCCGCTTTCGCTCTGCAAAACATAGCCTTCGGGACAGGTCGCGTTCGAGGAATAGTTAGCGGTATGCTGGTGTTCCCCAGGCGTGCGGGGTCGTTTGCGAACAGTGATCGCGCGCTCGAACGGGTTGGAGCACACACTCGGAGGATTCGATGCACTCTCTCGTCAAACGTCGTCTCGGTTGGGTAGCCTTTCTCGTCGTCCCCATGGCGCTGGCGAGCAGTGCTTCGGCACAGGCACCACAGGTCCCGAAGGCACCGCTCTCAACGACACCTGCCCCGTCCGCACAACCATCGCAGGCACTTGCTGACTTGCGGAAGGTTCAGGAACAGCTCTCGCTAGAGAACACCGTCGCCGACCTTCAGTTGAGAAAGGAACTCTTCGCGCTGACAAGTGAAAGGCAGAAGCGTGAATTGGAAGCCGTGCTTGGTCGCCAAAGGCTTGAAGCCGAGATGTCCACACGACAGGCCGAGATTGAGAAGCTCAACAAGCAAACCGAGATTATCAATCGGCGTATTGCCCTCAAGGAAGCGGAACGCAAGAGTCGCGTCGATGACGAACTCTCTGTGGTGCGTGAGAAGATCGAGAAACTCCGAAACGCGAATGATCTTGCGACCGCGGAGCTCGCTTCAAAAGCTCGAGAGCTCGCAGTTCGTGAACAGGAAGTTCGTTTTAAGTCCGCCGAGATGCAGCTCAGGAAGCTCGATTACGAGGCCCAGATTGCCCGCATCAACTCGGAGATTGATCTCCGCGAGAAGCGCGATCTCTGGCACAACCGGGTTCTCTCCGACATCGCCTATACGAAGGACCCATTTAGAAACCACGTGCTCACCATCAGCGATCGCCGCATTGCTTTGAATGGCGTCATCACAATGGACACGGCAGATCGCATTACCGAGCGCATTAATTTCTTTAACAATCAGAACCGCGAATTCCCCATTTTCATTGTGATCGACGATTCTCCCGGCGGCTCCGTGGCTGCGGGGTACAAGATTCTAAAGACGATGAAGGGCAGTCCCTCGCCGGTGTACGTGGTCGTCAAATCATTTGCCGCGAGCATGGCCGCGGGGATCACGACGCTCGCCGCACGTTCGTTCGCATATCCGAACGCGATCATTTTGCATCACCAGCTGTCGGCAGGCACCATGGGCAACCTTACCGAGCATAGGGAGGGTGTGAAGGAATTGGAGGAGTGGTGGCGCAGGTTGGCGGCACCGGTTGCTGCGAAAATGGGTGTTGGCTTGGATGAGTTCATTCGGCGGATGTACCAAAACAAGAGCAGTGGGGACTGGCGCGAGTTCGCGGACGCCGCGCACAAGCTCAAGTGGGTCGACGAAGTGGTCGAAGTGATACGAGAAGACTCGTACGTGAAAAACCCAGACCTGAACCACAGCACCGCGCCCTCCCCGTTTCGATTTGGCGCCGAGGTATTGCCCGAGGCGGTCGACGCAAATGGCAAGGTGTTTGCCAAGCTCCCGCGTCTATCCCCGGTTGACTGCTATTACCTCTACAACCCCGACAATTATTATCGGCTTACTCACTGAATGAGGTCGAACGCCTAACCAGTGGCTAAATATAGGCATATAGTGCCTATATTGCTGTTGTGGTTGCATGTAGGCGTATAGATGTCATGGTGCGCGCCATGGCTGGAATCAGATCCATTGCACTCGCATTTTCGTTCGGTTCTTTTGCAGCGCTCGGCGCTTGCAGCTCAGGCGTCGACGACGAGGAGAATCCTTCCGCCGATGCGGCGGAGTTGAGTTCCAAGACCCTTCGATTACCGGCTACCGGGGCCGCGACGTTTACGCTCAAGACGGCGCATGCAGCGGATGTATCCATTTCGATCGACTGCCGGCCCTCTTCCGATCCCGATGTGATCGGGCCGACGTTCCGCGTAGGCGCGGCAGCACTTGGCGTGCCCGACTCGACGCAAGCCCGCGCGGGGCGATGGGCATGGGCCGGAAATCTTGCGGCCGGGAGCCACGCGATCTCGTTTACCAGCCTCGGCCTTCCGGCCAGCTGCACAGTGAAATCAGGCAAGCAGTCGAGCGCGGCGACATGCCACACCTGGAGCTCGTGGCGCTCAGTCAACACGAACCACACGCACTTTCGCGTGGGTACGGACACGTCTTCAGATTGGGAGTCGTTCCCGGCCTCGGGAAATCATTGGGGCGCCTGGGCGCCGTGGAGCAGCGTCTACGCTAAGCCGGTAAAGCGCGGTTTCCTTCTTCACAATCTAGAGCATGGCGGAGTTGTCTTTTCGTACAAATGCTCCTCGCCCAACGACAGCAGCGCGTGCAAGGACGCGCGCGATAAACTCATCGATCTCGCGAATGCTGTTGGTGAGCAACGTGTAATCATTACGCCTGACCCCGCACAGCCCGAGCTCTTCGCAGTTCGAGCATGGCGCGAGGCGTACTCGTCCAGTTGCCTCGACGTCGACAGTGCCAAGGCGTTCGCATCGTCGCGCATCCGTCATGGACGCGAAGACATCGATGCCGATCCACCCATTCCGTTCGATCCGTCGACGACCAATGTACCTTGCCGCGATCTCATGGCGGCGCCCGATTCTTGCAATTAAACAGGTTCACGTAGGGTAATCGTCATTTCGCTTTTAATCCGGCGGCGGGCGTGCTGTGACTCGTTGTCATGGGACGAGCGCGAAACGGAGAGGCGATCCGGCGGGAACGACTGACAGCGGCGGAAGTGGGGCAGCTTCGGAGACTGCTTACTGAGGCGAAGGCGAGCAAGGATCTGGCGACCTGGCGCCGCGCGCACTGCGTGCTTGGCTACATCGATGGGCAGACCGTGATCGCCATGGCGAAGGCGCTCGACATCGACCGCTCGGCGATCACGAAGTGGTTCGCTTGGTACAGCGCGGAAGGCGCGGAGGGGCTCCGCACCGCTCCGCTACCTGGAAGGGCACCGCGGCTATCGGCCGAGCAGCGCGCCGAAGTCGCACGCGTCGTTGAAGCCGGACCGCCTGCGAGCGGCTTCAAGTCTGGGGTTTGGACGGGCGCCCTTGTCGGACAGTGGATCGAGCAGCACTTCGGCGTTCGCTATCACCCGCAGCACATTCCCCGGCTCCTTCATCAGCTCGGCTTCTCCGTTCAGCGACCACGCAAGCGTCTCGCCCGAGCGGATCTCGAGAAGCAAGCCTTCTGGTTGCGCACGCAGTTCCCCGGGCTCAAAAAAAAGCGCGCGCCTGCCGCGGAGTAATTCTCTTCGAGGACGAAGCGATGCTGCACAAGCCGCTGAACCAAAAGCGCGTCGTTCCACTCACGGCCGGTTCATGGAGATGCGATCCAAATCGATGTTCCCTTCGTGCGAAAATAACGCGATCCGCTCTCGCTGACTGCCAAGAACTCGCCGCTGCGATCGGAGCGTTTCGCAGTTTTAGCTACGACGGGGGTCGCCTGGATGCGCGCGAGCTTACTGCGTGTAACGAATCCGCGCCTCAGGTTCAGTCGGAACCAACCATCGAAGCCAAGGCAACGCTGTGGTTTGAGCGACAGGGAGTTGTCGTTACGGGTGGAGGACGCTGGAAGTGTACGGGCTTTCAGTGCACCGGGCAGATCGCGAAGACCGCGAGTGCTTCTGCGTGTCAGCAGCTCGCAGCAGAGGTTAGGCACATCAAGGCGTTCACGCTGGCTTTCGTTGCTCACACCGCGTCACAGCTCACCACATGCAACGCATCCGTACCTCAGGCGGTCCCGTTCGAAATCAAGTTGTTCGGCGAACCGCAAGACAAACCAAATGCCACGCCTATGATCGCATACGACGCACTCCTGTTTGGCGTCGACGAGCGCGACGAGCGCGACGAGCCTGAGAAGAAGGTAGGCATATGGAAATGCCGAGGTGCACGGTGCAAGACGGATGCTCGATGGCCAAAACCAACAGTGGAGGATTGCCACGAACTCTACGTGCGCTTGGGGAGGCGCTCGATTAAGGCATTCGGAAACCAACATCAGCGCCTTACTCCCACCGAGGTTGGGCAGTGCCACAGCGCAAAAGGGATCGGCGGGACACTGGAGGTCACGACGAACCTTGTCGTCCTCGTCCCCTTGGCACCCAACGACCCGGATACTCCGGTGTTTCCGAACAGCAGTTTTGAAGAACCGTCGCTGGCAGCGTGGGCGTTTTCGAATGGCCAACCGCTGGGTGCCGCGATGCGAAGATGCGCGAGTGCAGCCGAGCCCTCATTCTGGCAGAGTGA
>JAHFDX010000219.1 GCA_023248785.1 Myxococcales bacterium | reverse complement strand
CTTGGTTACACCCGGATCCTTCACGCCATCCTGCTCGATGGCGCTCGACGAATCGACGTCCAGTCGAAAGCCGTCTTCGAGCTTCCAGGACGCGCCATCAGAAGTAAAAAGCGAACGGATCGACGCTGTCCCTGGACTCTGAACAAAGCCGTAATATCGATAGCCACCGGAGACCGCGAGACCATTGGCCATGAGCACGCCCTCGGAAGAGAAGTCGGTTTGGCGCGTGAATGTGAGTCCGTCGGCACTTGTCGCGTGGTAGTTCTTCTGAGTTCCAGGAGCGCCCGGCATTCCCCCCGCAAAATAATGCCACGTGTTCGCAATCTTGAGGACGGTTGGATCAAGAACATTGCCGGTATCCGACATGAATCTGGAGCCCGACTCCAACGCAAACGTAACGCCATCGTCCGAGAGTGCTGAGTAGGTTCGTGCGTTCCCGCCGGTCTTTGGAGCGGACGTGAAATAAAGTCGGTACTTGCCATCGTCTGTGCGTTCCACGGTGGGGTCTACGGGCTGAGGACCTAGATCGGTCGTGCCCGTAACGTTCACACTTCGAAACGTCCATTCCGTCATGTTGGTCGACGATGCGAAGACGATCTTGTTCGCCACACTCTCTGGACACGCGGCGATGTAGTAGACGCGGATTTCTCCCGTCGAGAGCGTGATCGCATCGGGCACGTCGGATTGATCCGCGAGGATCTTTCCGGTGCGCGTGAACGCAAGGCCGTCGGTGCTCCTGGCGAGAACAAGGCGAGTGCGCCACGGGCCCATCGCATTCGAAGGGCCTGGGAGCGTTAGCCCTCGACACGGGATAAAATCGCTCGACGACGCGATCGTGACGTACGCCGATTCGGCAGCCGTACCCTGCGCCGCATCGGATGCAACCGCCCCATCACTTCGCGCGTCGAAAGGTGAAGTCGAGTCGCTCACACCCGAATCTGACATCGAGGCGTCGGATGTGATCGAGGGATCGGACGAGCACGCAGCGGACCAACATGAAACGAGTGCACAGCTCAACAACATCCTCATGATAAAGCCTCCAGCTCTCTCCACGTATGGGGGTTCAATCATTGATTGACCCATTGTTCAATCAATTGTGCAACGTCGCAGATCCCAGCTGCATCGCAGCGGGCAGCGACGGCCCAAATTGAGTACACGGCGACGCACCGTGCACATGGCTTCGCACAGCCCGCGTCTTACGTCTCGCGCGAAATGAAATTCGCGGTGATCACTTTTGGCCCGACTGGTACGCTATGGTTATTACTGGGAACCAGGGGAGTCGAATCATGGAACATCGTGGATATATCGAGCGCAGTGTAACGTTCATGGCCACGCTGATCGTGAAGGGCATCCTCGGCGTGCAAAAGGCCGTTGGCGCCATCGTCGCCCCGCTATAAAACGCCAATCGACAAGCGCCCATTCGGCGTGATGGAGCACGTTTTCGGGCTCATCCGAAACGTGCTTCGCTCTATTTTGTACTCGATTTAATACGTAACCAATTTTGTGCTATTTGCCGGAGATGATTCAGTCCGGACTGGGTCGAGTAGCACTCTCCTGGCACCTCCGAACCTTCCCCACACACTGCGATGATTTCACGCGGCTGTCGGCGGATCGCGGGAGAAATTCGTTGCAGCGACGGGAGCGAACCGGTATCCGTTTGTCAAGTATACGGCAACCGGGGATCGCTTCCCTCGGCCCATCCGGCTGGTTCCGGATTGGTTCCACCGAGCGGCGTTCACCGGAAGTCGTGATCACCTTGCGCGGGCGGGTCCCGCTCTCGGAGCCAAAATGAAAATTAAGAAACTCGAGATGATCGGGTTCAAATCGTTCGTCGACCGGACGGTGGTTCACTTCGACCACGACGTTCTCGGTATTGTCGGTCCGAACGGCTGCGGAAAGTCCAACATTGTTGACGCCATTCGCTGGTGCATGGGCGAACAGAGCGCCAGACACCTCCGCGGGCGCGCGATGGAGGACGTCATCTTTAACGGTTCCGAAACACGCACGGCGCACGACTTTGCTGAAGTGACGCTCACCTTCGAGAACAACGACTCAACGGGGATCCCAGTCGAGTACCGCGACTATCCGGAAATTGCAGTGTCGCGTCGACTCTTCCGAAATGGCGACAGCGAGTACCTCATTAACAAGACCCAGGTACGCCTCAAGGACGTGACCGACCTGTTTTTGGGAACCGGCGTTGGTACCAAGGCGTACTCAATCATCGAGCAGGGCAAGGTTGGCCTCATCGTAAGCGCCAAAGCCGAGGACCGGCGCCTTTTGATTGAAGAGGCTGCCGGCATTACGAAGTTCAAGTCGAAGAAAAAGCAAGCTGAGCGAAAGATGGAGCTTACGCAGCAGAATTTGCTGCGCGTGGGCGACATCGTGGCTGAAATTGAGCGCAACCTTGGATCGCTCAAGCGTCAAGCCGCGAAGGCCGAGCGGTATCTCTCGTATCGCAACGAGCTTGAAGATTTGCAGCTGCACGAAGCGTCACATCGATATCTTGAACTTGCGGGATGGATTACGCTTGAGACGAACGAGGTCGAGCAGGCCACCCTCAAGGTCGACGAAACACGCACCGCGGTGGTGAGGAGCGAGGCTGAGCTTGAGACGCTTCGGCTCGAAGCGTTGACAGCCGAAGACTCGCTCGATCAAGCAACCAACGAGAACTTCGCGCGCGAGAACGACGTTCGCACCGAGGAAAGTGCGATTGCGCGCGCCAAGGACCGCCTTGAGAGCCTGCGTGCACGTGAGCTTCAAGCCGTCACAGAAGTTCACGACATCGAGCACCAAGAGGAGCAACTCGCGACGGAGCACGCGAGCGTTCAGAGCGAAGTCTCAGGGTTCGAGGCCGAAGAGCAAGCGTTTGATTCAGAGCTTCGCGCCGAGGAGGAAGGTCTCGCCGAAGTTGTCACCGAACAGAATCGAGCCGATGCGGACGTCGCCGACATTCGTAACGTCGCATCGACCGAAAAAGCTGCCATCGCAAGCGCCGAAGCCACTCTGGGAGGATTCGAACGAAGACAAAACGAGCTCCTCGTTCGCCGTGATCGCCTTCGCGTCGAACGCGACGATCTCGAGGGCGAGCGAGCCGAGGTAGAGGCCCGCGTTGCAGAGTTGCGCCGCGGCATCGATGAGTTGCGTTCGGGTCGCCACCTCAGCGCAGAAGAGAAAGCGCGGCTTGAAACGCGGCTTACCACACTCAAGGCAACCATCTTCGATCAGGAGCGTGCGCTCGAAGATGCGAAGAACGAATTCTCGAAGATGCGTTCGCGACTTCATGCTCTTCAGGAGCTGCACGCACGGCTCGAAGGCGTTGGTGCCGGTGTCAAAACGCTGGTGGGTAAAGGTGACGCATGCGTACTCGGTCTTGTGGCCGATCGTGTCGAAGCGCCGCACAAATATACCCACGCACTTGCTGGCTTGCTTGGTTCACGGCTGCAAGACGTCGTTGTGTCCGACATGGACCATGGCCGCGAGCTGCTCGCGTCACTTGCAACGGAACGCAAGGGTCGCGCGACCATCATTTCGCATACCCCGCGTTATGTTGCCGGGAGTCTTCTGCCCACTTCGTTTGGGGAGGCGCAGAAGGACACTGGCTTCATTGCACGCCTTGCGGATGTCGTGCGGTACAGCATCGAAGATACGTCCCTCGTGCGTTCTCTCATCGGCGACGCGATCGTCGTTCGCGACATCGAAGCCGCGTGCCGTTTGACTCACGCAGCAAATGCACCCGCTGTCACCCTCGATGGAACCGTCGCCTACCCCGACGGTCGCGTTTCTGGTGGTCAAGGTGAAGATGTTGCCGCGGGATTGCTTGATACCAAGCGCGAGGAACGCGAGCTCAGCGATACGGTCATTCGCCTCGAACGACATGCATCAGAGTGCCTTGCTGCACACCAAAAGAGCCGTGCCGAGATTGCGGAAACCGGGACAGCTCTCGACTTGGCAAGGCAGCAAGCGCACAGCGACGAGATTGCCCTCGTCAGCGCCGAAAAGGACTTGGAGCGCGGCGATCACCAGCTCGAACAGATCGCACGCAGGCTTGAAGTCATCTTGGGAGAAGAACAGAATCTTGCCACTGCAACCGACGAATCGGCGAGGGAACGACAGCAGGCGCAAGAGCAACTGGAAGGCGCAAATGCACGGGCACTTGAAGCGGCGACCCACCTGGCTGCCGCCGAGAATGAAGCCTCGTCGTGGCGGGTTCAGGTCGACTTTCGAAAGCAGCTCGTTACAGAGCGCAAGGTGCGCGTGGCTGGCGTGCGGGAGAAGTTGGGGGCCTGCCGGGGAACGCTCATGCGCCTTTCGCGCAGCCTGGAAGAACTCGTTGTGCGGCGCCATCGCCTTACGGATGAACTTGTAACAAATGCGGTTTCCTTTGGTGAAACCGCCGCACACCTCGTTGAGCACCGCGCGAGTTTGCATGGTGCCCTTGATGCGGCGCACCACGCACAAGACGACCTTGCACGCGCTCGAGGTATTTTCGATGAATTCCGCAATCAACTGAACGACCGCGAAGCATTGCTGAAAGATCTCCGAACAAACGCCGAAGATGCGCGAGAACAACTTGTTCATCATGAAATGATCCATCGCGAAAAGATGCTGGAACTCGAACATTTGCTCAGCAGCGTCGCTGATCGATTTCGCGGCCTGCGCCTTTTGCGTGTCGTGGGCGACTATCACATGCGACCTCCGCCGGACGACGAACTACGCGGTCGCATTTCGGAGCTTCTCAACCTCATTGAGCGCATGGGGAGCGTGAATCTTGATGCGATGAAAGAGCACGAAGAGGCCGAGAAGCGATACACGTTCTACTCCGAGCAAAAAGCGGATCTCGAACGAGCGCTGGCCGATTTGGAGCGCGCCATCCAGCAGATGAATCGTGAATCGAAGCGTCTCTTTATCGAGACGTTCGAAGCCGTAAAGGCGAAGTTCGAAGAGGTGTTTCCCCGGATGTTCCGCGGGGGGCGCGCATCGTTGCGTCTGACGAACCCGGACGACATGCTCGAAACGGGGATCGACATTCTTGCGCAACCTCCAGGCAAGAAACTCTCGTCGATCGAGCTAATGAGCGGTGGCGAGAAAGCGCTCACGGCCGTGTCGCTCATTTTTGCGATCTTTCAAATCAAACCGTCGCCGTTCTGCATTCTCGACGAGGTGGATGCTCCGCTCGACGAGGCGAACGTCGCTCGCTACAACGATCTCGTCCGTTCAATGACGGACCGATCGCAGTTCATTCTCATCACGCACATCAAACGCACCATGCAAATGGTCGATGTGCTTTACGGCGTCACCATGGGCGAAGCCGGCGTGTCGAAGATTGTTAGTGTGAAGCTGGCGCAGAGCGATCAAGCCGCGCTGCCACAAGCCGCGCAAGTGGCGTAAAATCGCATTGTTTCCCTACGATCCCTAAACTCCACCCGACATCAGCAAATTTGCAAGCTCCACCAACATGGTCGTGTCGTGAACATCCGCCGCGAACTGCGGAATACGAAGGACCGGCATACGAAGCGCAGCGTGTTGATCGAGCAACTTCAGATGTTGGGCGTCGAGATCCGCGAGTCTCTTTGCGTCAGTGTGGGCTTGAAGGATGCGTTCTGGTCCGTCGCTGTCGAGGGGCAAACCATGCATAGCGAGTACATCTTGTACGGCGCGCGCATCGACCGATGCTCCCGCATGCGCGGGTGGAATGTGGATGCGATTGATCACGAGTGCGCCACGCGGCATGTGATGCTCCACAAGCCGTTCTGAAAAAAACAAGACCTCGCGAATGCTCATCGGTGCAGGCGACGTGACGAGTACGAACGCGACGTGGTCCGACTGCAAAACACTTTTCACCATCGTTGCGCGCTCGCGAAAGCCCCCAAAGAGATCATTCAGTTGGGCAAGTAACTCAGCGAGGGCTTCAAGAAATCCCCCACCAGTTATTCGCCCGAGGGCTTTCAGCACGAGCGCGGCCGAGCGAGCAAGAACGTTGAGCGAGAATCGGCCTGTCGATTGGAACGCCTCGACAAACCATCGCATTGTCGGCGAATCTAGCGCCTCAACCAGGCGGTCCGGTGCATCTAAGAAATCGAGCGCATTGGCGGTCGGGGGGGTGTCAAGCACGACGAGGTCGAAGCGGGGATCGTTCTGAACCGCAACTAGCTTCTCCATCGCCATGTACTCTTGCGTGCCAGCCAGTGATTCCGACACGTACTTGTAAAGACGATTGTGCAGCAGAGCATTCGCGCGTTCGGGCGACGACGAGTATTTCCGCACCAGCTCGTCGAACGTCTGTTTTGTGTCGAGCATCATGACGGTGAGTGAGCCCGTCGCTGGAACACCCGCTCTTGTCAGCACATCCCGCGAAATCTCGGCGGCCTCGGTAGTCATCCGATCGAGGCCCAGGCTCTGTGCGAGCCGTTTTGCTGGATCAATCGTCAAACACAACACACGACGACCGGATCTCGCCGCCGCCAAAGCCACCGATGCCGCGGTCGTTGTCTTGCCAACCCCTCCGGCACCTACCGTAATAAGTACTCGGCGGTTACGAATTAGTTCGGCGAAGTTGGGATACTCGGAGCTTTGCATGAAGAAGGAGGAAACGGACCTTATCAGAATCTTA
>JAHFDX010000218.1:5093-6617 GCA_023248785.1 Myxococcales bacterium | reverse complement strand
GACCCTCAAGCACCTTTCGCTTCGCAGTCGCTGTTTGCCTTCATGAGGCGCATTGGTGTGCAAATCAGCGATGAATTGATGCGTCAGACACGATTGCGCAACGTCGCGGCCGTGGTCGTCACCGCAACGCTTCCCGCGTTTGGGAAACCGGGACAGAAGCTCGACGTGACGGTCACGTCGGTTGGCAATTCGAAGTCGCTTCGAGGAGGCGTACTGCTTCAAGCCCTTCTCAAGGGCCCCGATTTGCGTGTTTACGCGGTGGCACAAGGCCAACTCGTTGTGGGCGGGTTTGAGGCGAAGGGCGCTTCGGGCAGCTCGACTGTGTCAAATGTAACAACCACTGCACGAATTCCGGGCGGCGCGATGGTGGAACGTGAAGTGACGACGCAATTCGTGGATCGCGGTCGCGTGCACCTCAACCTCAAGGAAGCCGACTTTCGCACGGTTCAACGCGTCGTCGATGCGATCGATCGCGTAATAGGTAAAGGTGCCGCGTCGGCGGTGGATGGCGGCACCATTCAAGTGCAAATCCCCGGGCAATACCGCGCGAAGAACGTAGAATTTCTCGCGCGCTTGCAAGACATCGATGTGGACCCCGCCACCGCTGCACGCGTCGTAATTAATGAACGAACGGGAACCATTGTGGCGGGCGGAGATGTGCGCCTCTCACCGGTCGCTATCGCGCATGGCAGTCTCAACATCGTCGTGAACGAAACGCCCGTTGTATCTCAACCAAACGGGGGCGGAGCCTTCGGTGGACAAGCGACTGGCACCACAACCGTGGTTCAACGCAGCGATGTGAAGGTCAACGAAAACGCAACTCCGGTTAGGCACCTAACCAACTCGACGACCTTAGCGGATGTTGCAAGCGCACTGACTTCCCTGGGCGTGAGCGTCCGCGAACTCGCGAGCATCCTTCAAGCACTGAAACAAGCTGGTGCGTTACACGCGGAAGTCGTCATTCAATAAGTGCCGATGACGGCAGACAATTTGCAGAGTCTACGTGAGAGGAGTCTTCCAGGAGACCTCACGAGGACCCGCGATGAAAATCGACCCCGCAATTACGCAAGCGCTCGCACAAGCGAAGACGAATGCGCCCGAAGAAGACCCCAAAAAAGCCGCCGCCCAGCAAAAGGCCGCGCGCGAGTTTGAGGCGATATTTCTGCGGCAAATGCTAAGTTCGATCAACAAGACATCGAAGATTTCAGGCAAACCAGAGGGATCGAGCTCGGTGTATTCATCTATGGTCACAGACGCGATGGCGGAAGCCATCACCTCGGGCGGCGGTCTTGGACTCGCCGACAAAATTATGGCGGCGACACTTAAAGTTTCTGACGCTAAACCCGTTCCCTCCAAATCGGAAGGCAGTGGGTCTTCCCCGCACGCAGGAACAATCGGGCCTGCGCACGGACGATAAAGGAAGGTCATGAAGGTTACAAATAACGCGGTTAATGCATACAACCGAACATCAACAGGCTCCGTAACCCAAGCGGCCGGCACAGCGAAGATCGCTTCTACTACTAC
>JAHFDX010000218.1:0-5083 GCA_023248785.1 Myxococcales bacterium | reverse complement strand
ACAGGCGACAACTCTTCGAGCGGCGCAGCTCAGGTCAACGAAGCCGCATACGCATCGTTCTCGAATGAGGCGCTTGCGCTTTCCGAGGGTAGTCCCGTGAGTAACGACGCCAAAATTGCGAGTTTGCAGGCACAAGTCCAAGCCGGAACCTATCAGGTAAATGCGGGCGCGGTCGCGGAGCAAATGGTTGACCTGCTTGGTTAATCCCGTGCCAAACGCAGGATCCTCAGTGCGGTGAGGTGGGGCGGCAGCCATAGCCGGCATCTTCCGTGCGCGCTTGAGTGAGCCAACCGATTCAAAGACATCAGCCTTCGGCGGGGCCGACCTTCCCCTAAACCCGAAGGCTGATGTCATTTTGTGGCCCGAAGTTCCGAGCCACGGATAGTAGTGCGCACTCCCGTGCGTTCCGACGGGCGAACCGTATAGATTAAGCACAAAACACCCAGGGAGGACGCTGTTCGCGACCTTTCGCGGGAGTGATTTTCGTGCCGATTTCATCCGTGCCGTCTCCATCCTGGAGCGTGCGCAAACGCGCGAAAATTGCGGCGTCATTGCCGCAGAGGGCGGGGGCCCTCATTGCCCTGAGCGGACGGGGTGGAGGGAACTTTAGTGTCATCCTGGGCGGAGCGAAGGACCCCCTTTGCATCCGGGGGGTCCTTCGCTCCGCTCCTAAGAACATGGCATGAGAACATTGGTGATTTGAGCTGAGCGCCATGTCCTTTGCCAACCATCCGGCCCAAGGCCGGTGCGAGCTCCTAAGAACATGGCATGAGAACATTGGTGATTTGAGCTGAGCGTCATGTCCTTTCCCAACCATCCCGCCAAAGGCCGGTGCGAGCTCAGGATGACATCATGACATCGCGGGGGAGCTCAGGATGAATCTGATAGGAAATCCTGACGCTTCAGCCAGCCTGGCCCGTTGCGTGCACTCCCCTCCCCCATGGCAACGCTGTCCGAAACCCTTCTCGAACTAGAGCAAGTCCTCGATACCGAAGAACGCGCCCTTCGCAAGATGGACGCCATCGCCGTTGAGGCAGCGATCCCGGCAAAAATCGAATTGGAGACCCGCCTTCGCGGTCTGTTGAGTCAATCGCGTGCGCCGGCCGGTGTTGAGAAAGTCATCCGTCGTGTGCGAGGCAAAGCCCAACGAAATCAACTGCTGACAGCTCATGCGCGCTCGTGCATTCGGGGGCTCCTTGAGCTCGTGGGCATCAATGTTGCTCCTGCCTATTCTGTAGGTCGACCTGCGCCGGCGAATTTGCCGGCGGTCCGCGTCGATACTCGAGGGTAATGGCGTGTCACTAAACGGACTATTCGGCCTATCGCGTGACGCACTGCTAGCGAACGCGTACGCGCTCAACGTGACGGGCCAAAACGTGGCCAACGCCAACACGAGGGGCTACGCGCGAAGAGAGGTTCAACTCGAGACCGCTCCAAGCGGGACGGCGACCTTCGGCGGCGTACGCGCGCGTGGATTGGAGCGCATTACCGACCAGTTCACCGACAATCGCTATTACAACGCCCAGGGCTACCAAGCGAGCACCGATACACGTCAGTCGTCCATGCAGGCCATCGACGAGCTCTTTAGCGACGTCAACGGCCTCGGTCTGAGCGACTCCCTCGGCGGTTTGTTCAATGCGTTTTCGGAATTGGCAACGAATCCGAACGATCTCACGCTCCGCACAAACGTTCTCGCCCGAACGGATCAGCTTTGTGAACGTTTCCGTTCAACCGCCACTCAGCTGACGCGTCAGCGCGACGAACTTTTGTCGCAAGCGCGCGATTCAGTCAAACAGATCAACACGATTACGACATCGCTCGCCGATCTCAACCAGAAGATCCAGGCCGCGCAAGGCACCCCGGGCGACGGTGCAGACCTTAAGGACCAGCGAGACCGCCTCATCGATGATCTCTCAAAGCTCATCAACGTCGAAACGTTTGTTGACAGCTCGAACCGTTTCGTTGTTCGCGGCGGAGGCGTAACCCTCGTCGAGGCGAGCGGTGCGGTGACCACCGCAGTTGCGCTTGATGGTGCGGGTAATCTCAAGTTCACGTATCAAGGCACGTCGGTAGCGAGTGACTTCACGTCCCTCATTACCTCGGGAAAGCTGCAGGGATTGAAGATCGCGCGCGATTCGGACGCGGCGCAGGTACAAACCTCCCTAGACCAACTTGCGTTTGATATCGGTACCGCCATCAACACACAGCACGCAGCGGGCTTCGGTCTCGACGGCGTGACGGGTCGCAACCTCTTCAACGTCGTGGCCATTCCTGGAACGGCGGCCAACTTGACCGTAAATGCGGCGCTCGTCGGACAGCCATCGCGCATCGCAGCGGCGAGCACGGCTGCTTCGCTCCCCGGCGGCGGCGACAACGCGGTGGCCATCTTCAAGATCTCTGACACCAAGGTGGCGACCGGGAACACGCGTACGCCGTCGGAAGCCTATGGCGACCTGGTCGGTGACGTGGGCCAGCGCGGCCAGGCAGCAAAAATGGATGCGGACGTACGAACGGCCATGGCAGAGCAGTCGACCAACCTGCGCGACTCTTCGCGTGGCGTCTCTACGGACGAGGAAATGATCACACTCACCAAGTATCAGCGGTCGTACGAAGCGGCTTCGAAATTGCTTCGAACGGTGGATGAACTCCTCGGAGATCTCATTCGAATCAGAGGATAAACGATGCGCGTAACGGATAGCATGCAGATAGGGAACCTTCTTCGCACCAATGCGAGGATGAAAACCCAGCTCGCAGCCCGTTCGCGTACTGCGGCCACCGGCTCGAAGATCGCTGCGCCCTCCGACGATCCCGTCGCGGCGGCACGACTCGCCCGCGTGCAAGCGCAAATCGACCGAACGACCGCCTATCGGAATACCATCAGTTCCGTGAAGCCTGACGCCGAACTCGCGGAGTCGTCGCTGGCGGTCGCGCAGGACATCGTGAAGCGTGCGAACGAGCTCGCCCTCATGGGTGCCAACGACACGGTCAACGCGCAGTCGCGCATCGACATTGGCAAGGAAGTCGCCGAACTCCACAAGCAACTCCTTGCAATTGCCAACACCAAGGGCAACACCGGCTATCTGTTTGCAGGAACCGCGACCACCGTCGCGCCTTTCGATGCTGCGGGGGCGTGGGTTGGAAATATCAATAGTCGCAACGCTGAAGTCGCGCCTGGCGTGACGGTGAATTTTAACATCAACGGAGCCAACGCCTTCACGGTATCTGGCGGACGCGACATTCTCGCCGATTTTACAGCTTTGGAAACCGCTCTCAATACGAACAACTCGGCTGGCATCGCAGCCCAAGTTACGAATATGGATTCAGCGCACAAGCAGCTCGGAACATCGCGCACGGAAGCCGGCGTGCTCTTGGCGCGCTTTGAGACCGCAGATAGTACGCATCAGTTGGTGGAGGTTGCACAAGCTCGAACGCGGGCGAGCATTGTCGATGCAGATCCCGTCCAGGCATATACCGAATTCAACGCCGCCCAAACGATGCTGGAACAGTCGATGAGTGTCACGCGGAACATTCTCGAGAGCTTACGTAACAACAAGCTTACCTAAACAGGCGCGGAAAATATCCCTTACGGCTGAGCCGGCATGTAAGCTGCAGGTCCTACTCCTGTAGAGGCCCCATGCTGATGCTTACCCGCCACGTCGGTGAACGAATTGTCATCGACCAGGGAATCGAAGTCATCGTTCACAAAATATCGCGAAGCACCGTAAAGCTCGGCGTCCGAGTTCCCAAGGGTGTGCTCGTCCTTCGCGGCGAGGTGTGGGACGCCGTCGCGCGAGAGAATCGCGCTGCGGCCGAAATTGAGTTCGACGAAGACGCCATCGTCAACGCTGCCATTCAAGTCACTCCGGAGTCGGAGAACGAGCCATGAGTGGCGGTGAAGAAGCCGTTCGCGTTGAATCGGGCTTCTTCGAAGAAAATATGGCAGTTGTTTCGATGGGTCTTCGGACACGCGATCAGGTGCGCGCAACGGAGCCCAAGGGTGAGATCGTTCGCGACGCGGGCGGCAATCCCGTGATGCGCCTCAACGGAATTATCCTGGGCGAGGCGCCCGACCAATCAGGACTCAAGTATCTGACAGATATGGCCCAACGCGCGAAAGCGGGCGTGCTCGTTATCTTTGGGCTCGGTGTCGGGCACATTCTACGCAGCCTGCGCGATCGCACCGACGTTCCTCTCGTAATCTACGAGCCGGAAGCCGGGCTCATCCGTAGGGTTCTCGAATCAGGCCCGACCGATCTCTGCGGAACGTACCTCTGCTGCGATCTCACCGAGTTGGAAGCCCTCTGGCCACTCATTGCGGGCGATCGTGAAACGGCTCGCCTCGTGAGCTCGCCCGGTTATGCAGATGCGTTTCGCGAGGAAATGGCTGAGCTCTGCAAGACAATCAAACTCGCTGTCGACGACGTCCAGATTGTCGAAAATACGCGCCGTGCGCGATTCCGCGAATGGATTCGCAATTCGCTCGAGAACGTCAGCCTCGTCACGAAGGCGAGTCCGGTATTAGCGCTCGCTGATCAATACAAGGACGTTCCCGCCTTCGTCGTCGGTGCAGGACCTTCTCTTGAAAAGAACGTTCACCTCCTCGGCGAAGCAGCAAAACGCGGCATCGTGTTCGTCGTGGATGCCGCAGCGAAGGCACTCGACGGACACGCTATCATTCCGCAGCTTGTCGTTTACCTCGAGGGCCTAAATCTCTCGAAGATGTTCGAAGGCGTGAAGCTTCTCGAGGAAACCATCCTTGCCTCAGCCCTCACATCCAACCCCGTTGTCGCACGCAATCATCCAGGCAAGATCATGTTGTTCCATGAGTCGATGCCGGCGTTCGACGTGATCGGCAAGCTCTTGCGTGTACCCCCGGCGGTCGTCGGCGGCAGCGTCTCAAGCGTTGCATTCTCGATGGCTGAGCAGCTCGGCTGCAACCCGATCGTGCTCGTAGGCCAGGACCTTGGTTATACCGACGGCAAGACACACGTCACAAATTCGACGCTGGGTGGTTCTTTTGTGACGGTTGACCGCGAGGCCAAGATCATTCGGTACGACTGGAACGAAGACGTTAAAAATATAC
>JAHFDX010000217.1 GCA_023248785.1 Myxococcales bacterium | reverse complement strand
TATCTCGGCCGGCAGTTGGACACTCGAGCTCGACTACCGCGGCTCCTTCACGAGCGATCTGACCGGCCTCTACCGCGCGAAACAGGACAATCGTTGGTACATTTTCTCGCAGTTCGAATCGACCGATGCGCGCAAAGCGTTCCCATGCTTCGACGAGTCCGGTTACAAGACGCCGTTTCGCATTGAGGTTCGCACGCCCAAGGGTCTGCGTTCGTTTTCGAATTCGCCTGTTCAATCCGAACGAGATGAGGGGAATTCACATGTTGTGACGTTTCAAGAAACAAAGCCGTTGCCAAGCTACCTCGTTGCCTTCGCCATTGGTGACCTGGATGTTCTTGAGGGACCGCAAAAGCCCATCCCAATGCGCTTCATTGCCCCGAAGGGAAAAGGTGCAACGGGAGCGCGCGCCTTGCGTGTAACGGCAGACGTCGTGAGGGCGTTTGAGAAAATGTTCGCAACGCCCTTCCCTTACCCCAAGCTCGACATCGTATCGGTCCCTGATTTTGCGGCCGGCGGTATGGAAAACGCGGGGCTCATTCTTTGCCGCGAAGAAGCCATGTCGCTCAATGATTCGTCGCCGCGCGCATTTGAGCGATACCAATCGCGTCTTTTGGCGCACGAGATTGCGCATCAATGGTTCGGTGATCTCGTCACGGCCGCTTGGTGGAACGACATTTGGCTCAACGAAGCGTTTGCGTCTTGGGCGGAAGCCGCTGTGCTCGACGAGATCGATCCGCACATGAGTTCTCGCATCGACACCGTGGCGGATGGGATCGACATGATGGGCGAAGATTCGCTTCCATCGGCTCGTCCCATTCGCTCGAACATTGTGATGGCACAAAGCGTCGGCGAAGCGTTTGACGGTTTTACGTACGACAAGGGTGCCGCCCTGCTCGACATGACAGAGCAATGGCTCGGCAAGACGGACTACCGACGTGGCCTGCGGCGGTACTTCGAAAAACACGCGCATCAAAATGCAACGTCCTCGGATCTATTTTCAGCCCTCGAAGACGAGAGCCGCAAGCCGGTTGCCGCAGTGCTGTCCCGCATGTTCGATCGCGCAGGCGTTCCCGTCATCGCGGCAGCCAAATCATGCGGTAAGAAGAACGAGATTTCGCTTCGTGCGCGCGCGCCTTGGGAAGGCGTGCTTCCCGCGTACGTGAGGATCGACGCGCAAAAACCCATTTTTACGTTCCTTGGTTCGCACTCGCCTTTGGGGGTTGATGCGTGCCCAACGTGGATTTTTCCAAACGCGGGTGCAAAGACGTATGCGCGAGTCGCCCTTGACGACGCATCGCTCAAGGCGCTCGGCGAGGCTTCGCTGTCGCCCGAGGAACTGCTTGTTCTTCTCGACAGTGCGTTCGCTGCCTTGGAATCCAAAGACCTATCGTTTTCGACATGGTCAACATGGTTGGCCACGCTGGACAAGCA
Source organism: Myxococcales bacterium (assembly GCA_023248785.1). Lineage (GTDB taxonomy): Bacteria > Myxococcota_A > Polyangia > Polyangiales > Polyangiaceae > JAHFDX01. The sequence continues at coordinate 5,187 of JAHFDX010000217.1, read as the reverse complement.
AACGGAACCCCACGTGATCGAAAAGGAAGCAAAAATCCTGCGCGAATTGCTACTCGTTATCAGCGATACCCACACGCGACGTTGGGTTTCAGCACGCCTTGAGCCCCACAAGAAAGTGCTCGGCTGGGAACCTAAACCGAACGAGATCCTTGCAACCGGCACGGCTCGAGCACGACTCATGGATGTTCTTGCGGAGGTCGGCGACGAGGCAACGCTCCAGGAAGCAACGCAGTACACGACCGCATGGCTGGACGGAAAACCGGTAGACCGTGACGTCTATCCCATTGCGCTCCCCATTGCGGGATCACGCGCCGATGCACCGCTCTTCAGACGACTGCTCGAGCGCGCGCGGACAACCAAGGATCCTCAAGCGCGCGTGGCTCTCCTGCGATCTCTCGGGGCGGTCCATGATGCGAGCCTTCTGGAAGAAGCTCTCAATCTCATCGTAACCGAGGAAATCAAGCCGTCTGAAATCCGGCACATCTACGGCGGGGCGACGCAGAATCGAGGCGGCCACGCAGTCGTTTATGCGTGGAGCAAGGCCCACTGGGATGCGCTCGGCGCGAAGGCGTCATGGCTTGTTGGGCGAGTGGTTCCGAAACTCCTGCACGAAGTTTGTGACCAAACGGAGCTCGACGACGCCTCGCAGTTCTTTCCAAATCACGCAAAACCAGGGATGAAACGTCGCATCGCGCTTGGGCTCGAGGGAGCGTCGCGATGCGTTCGCGTGCGCGCCCATATGAAGGACAGCCCCTCGGAGCTTGCATCCCACTGACGGCCTGTTACCAACGGGTGTACTGGCTCCCTGGCGGAATGGCATACGCAGAAGATTTAAAATCTTCCGTCCGAAAGGACTTGAGGGTTCGAGTCCCTCGGGAGCTACTGCGGCGCGCGTTAACGCGCTAAGAGGTCACGCTGCTTCATCGGCTATCGCACTCACAACACGTGCAATGTTCGAGAGCGTGGGGTTCCCCTCGGGTGCCAGCATACGAAACAATGTGCGTCGCGAAATACCCGCCCTTTTATAGAAGGACTCCTTGTTTGTAACCTCAAGGTGGGCGGCCAATATCTCCTTGAACGCTTCCGCGTCGCCCTCAAGCAATGCTTGCGTCAACGCCTTCATGATGAACCTAGGATCCGCCATCTTTGCAGCCGCGTGATGACGCGTAATCAACACGTGCTTCTTAAGACGAGTTCGCGGCATATCGTCGAAGGAGAATCCGTGCTTTTTCGATGTCTTTCTGCTGGCCATGTTTGGTTCCTCCGACAACGAGCAGAACCGTCTGTCGCTGCTTATCTTCCATCTTTGCAAAGTAGACGCGGTAACCATTCTTCCAACGCAATTCGGCCAACCCATTCCCAATGTACTTGGCGTCCCCGAAGTGGTCGAACCGCTCAATTCGCGCGAGTCTTGCTTCAATCTGAGCCTGCCCCTTCATTGGGAGTCCCTCGAGCCACTCGAGAAACTCTGGAAGGCGTTTCAAGCGCACTTCCTATGTGTGCCATAAACGGCACGGCAGCGCAAGAAGTAGCGCTTTTTGCCCTCCGTACCCTGCCGAAGCCACTACCGAAGTTCGCCAACCGCCCCGGTTACGCAACCCACCAATCGCTCGTTACGGACCATTGAACGCACGGATTCAATGTCCTTGTAGAGCGGCCGATCTGTAACCAACGGAGGGACGTTTTTGCGAACGCACGCAAACGCCGCCCCTACACCTCGACTTGGCTTCAACGGCGCGCGTTGATCGAGCCCGGCCGCGGCCGTCATGATCTCAATGGCGAGGGACGCCTCCACGTTGTCGAGCACTTGCAAGAGTTTGCGCGCGCTCACGCTGCCCATGCTCACGTGGTCTTCTTTTCCCGCCGAAGACGGAATCGAATCAACGCTCGCCGGATGGCAAAGCACCTTGTTTTCACTCACGAGCGACGCGCTTGCTACTTGCGCGATCATGAACCCTGAGTGAAGGCCACTCTCCGGCGCAAGAAATGGGGTAAGCCCGGACGAGAGCGACGGGTTAACGAGTTGCTCCACCCGACGCTCGCTGATGTTCGCAAGCTCGGCAGCCGCTATCGCCGCCATATCGAGTGCGATCGCAAGAGGCTGTCCGTGAAAGTTGCCCCCGCTCACTACGTCGGCCGATCCATCTGCGAGAAGAAACACACTTGGGTTATCGGTGACACTGTTAATCTCACGCAAAAGAACTCCGCGAACCCACAGAAGCGCGTCGCGCGAAGCACCGTGTACTTGCGGCACGCACCTTAGCGAGTACGCGTCCTGAACCTTGCCGCAGTCCTTGTGGCTCTCCATAATTTCGCTGTCCGAAAGGAGCGTGCGCATGTTGGCGGCGACAAGTGCCTGTCCTGGATGGGGGCGAAGGGCGTGAAGGCGCTCGTCGAAGGGTGTCGCAGAAGCCTTGAGCGCTTCGATGCTCATTGCCGCCGCAATATCGGCCACGGTGAGAAGACGCTCGGCCCGCAAAAGTCCAAGGGTTCCGAGCGCTGCCATCAACTGCGTGCCGTTGATCAGTGCGAGGCCTTCCTTTGCTTCAAGTGAGATGGGCGTGAGGCCCGCCTCCTTGAGAACGATGTCGGCGGCATGGAATGGACCGCTGTCTCGCTGCGCTTCGCCCTCGCCAATCATCGCAAGCGCCAGATGCGCGAGTGGTGCGAGATCCCCCGATGCCCCGACCGAACCCTGTGATGGGATTCGCGGATGCACGCCGCCGTTGAGCATGTCGAGAAGCAACTGAAGGACCTCAAGGCGTACGCCCGAGTGCCCAAGCGCCAACACTTGTGCACGCAAGAGCATCATGGCTCTCACTTCGGCCACTGCAAGCGAAGGACCCACGCCGGTGGAATGCGAACGCACGAGATTCAACTGGAGCGCGCGGATGTCACCTTCATTGATGCGCGTTTCACTGAGCGCGCCAAACCCTGTATTCACACCGTACACGTGCGGCGCGTGATCGCCCGCGAGTGCAATCGCATCAATCGCTTTTCGTGATGCGCGCACACGATCTCGAACGACATCGGACATATCGACCGAGACGCCGCGCTCTGCGACATCGCGCAACTGTTCGAGCGAGAGAACGGAGCCGACCATCACCACGAGCGCACCATCACGTTTTCCATCGTTTCAAAAACGCCCCAAGCAATCGGAACACAGCGCCCATTTTGACGAATACGCTCTTTGTGCCCGAGCGAAGAACGAGAAACGAGAGTGCAATCGTCTTCAAGTGGGGTGTGTACGGGAACCACCAAAGCTCACGCTTTTGAGAGTTGCGATCCTCGAGATACAATTTTGGTCGCGTGTAGGCCTCGAGCGCGTGGATGGAATTTGTAACGCCGTAGCCGCTCTCACCAACTCCTGTCCACGGAGCGTTTGCAAGCGCGCCCGTAAACGAGTGATTGTTGATGGTGACGACGCCGGCTCGGATTTGCGCGCCTAGTTTCTTGGCGAGGGTGTAGTTTTTCGTCCAGATGCTCGCGGTCAGGCCGTAGCGTGACGCATTGGCCCGAGCGACTGCCTCTTCAGCCGTCTCCACAACCAAGATGGGCAATACGGGGCCAAACGTTTCGTCGGCAATGAGGCGCACATCGTCGCGCTCCACGCGTGCAATCGTTACTGGGTATTCGTAACCGCCGACGGCACTATTTCCACCGAGCAGAACTTCAGCCCCTTGCGCCTTTGCGTCCTCGACGTGATCTCTCACGATTTCGCATTGCGCCTTGGTTGTGAGAGGCCCCACGTCAATTCCAGGCCGCAGCTCCTTTGCAATCTCGACAACCTTTTGCGTAAACGCGTCGGCCACTTTTCGCTCAACGTAAACGCGTTCGACCGCGCCGCAATTTTGGCCTGCGTTCATCAGCGCGCCCCACACAATGCCGTGCGCCGCGCGGTCGAGATTGGCATCCGCGAGAACGATAGCCGCGTCTTTGCCCCCAAGTTCGAGTGAACACGGAATGAGTCGCTCCGCGCACGCGTGTGCCACCTTGCGTCCTGTCGCGACGCTTCCAGTGAAGACAACGAGATCCACCCCGGAGCTGCAGAGCGCTGCCCCGTGCTCACCCCCACCTTGCAGAAGCTGGAGTACCCCTTCGGGCAATCCTCTGAACAGCTCGACCACAAGCGCCCCCGTTCGCGGCGAAATCTCGCTCGGCTTGAAAATCACCGCATTGCCCGCGAGCAGAGCGGGTACCAACGTTCGAAATGGCAGGGCTAGCGGAAAGTTCCAGGGCATGATGACCCCAAGCACCCCACGCGGCTCTCGAATGATTCGTCCGCGTTTGCTCGGGTACGAGATGGGATCGATCTCGAGCTCGAGATCTTCGAGGTGCTCCTCAATGTGTTCGATCCAAAAGGAAAGCACATCGCCGGTCGCTAACACTTCGCCAAGAAGGGCTTCCGCTTCGGGCTTTCCGACCTCGCGATGGATGAGTGACGCCAGTTCCTCACCGCGATCCATGACATGGTCACGCACATTGCTAAACGCCCGCGCACGCTCGGCAACGGCAAGACCCGCCCACGCCCGTTGCGCTTGCTTGGCACGTTCAACCATCGCGGGCAGTTCTTGCAGGGAAGTGGGGACAACGAGGTCAAGTTTGGCTCCGTCAACCGGACTCAGCTCGGCAAAGGAATTCATCGCATCCGAGGATATATCACGGGTCAATTTCGGCAGGGCCTAGAGCCGTTTGTGGACGCCGGTTGCACATCGTTCCTCGGCGGTCATAATGCGCACGCACGGGGGTGGAGATTCCAATGAATTACGCCGAAAAACGGGGTTGGTTTGTTCGCGTCGCCGCATGTGCGTCGCTACTTGCTGGATGCAGTGGGCAATCTATTACCATCGATACAACGCCCGTCTTGTCCGACCCGGCGTCTCTCGATGACGCGGCCGCACCAGACGGGCCGGACAGCTCAACTGCACCGGACGCGAGCCCGCGGGTCGACGCAACCGCCGACTCAGCCGCTGATACGAAGCTCGATTCGCATGATGGAAAGCGGCAGCAGGTCGCCCTTCCCGCCTTCAGCGTTCCCGGTGGAACCTATACAACGTGGCAAACTGTGTCGATCTCCACGACAACCCCCTCCGCAACAATTTTCTATACGATCGATGGCACCACACCGAGTCAAGCGAGCCCAAAGTATGTTGCTCCAATTCCCGTAGCCGCATCGCTCACCCTCAA
>JAHFDX010000216.1:4491-6625 GCA_023248785.1 Myxococcales bacterium | reverse complement strand
GACCTCCCACAAATTTCGCGCCCACGCGTTCGAGTCGAGCCATATTGACGGGCACGCCGACGTACCTCTCAAGCCGCCGAAGCTCTTTCTGGTCTGTCGCTTCGTTGGGCAGAGGTTGCGAGTGCTCATCGACCAAGTCCGCGAGTACGTCACCGGTCATGCTTGCCTGAAGGCTTCCGCGTTCGCCGTGGGCGGAGCCCCATAGGACTGCAAAGCCAGCCGCTGCGGCAAACGTAATGGCTGCACCGACGCGACCGCGCATCCCGTCTGAACCGACTGCAGCAGCGGCGACGCTGTCTTGTTGGGCTCGCTGGGCTTCCGCGAGCGCCTGCTCACGTAGGGCCAATGCACGCACACGTTCATGAAATGCTTGGGAAGCTTGGGTTTTTAGCGCTCGTTGAAGGGTGGTGCGGGTTGCACGCAGCAAGGTGAGTTCTTCGCGGCATCGGACGCATTCGCTGACATGGGATTCCACAGAAACCATTGCGGCAATTTCGAGCTCGCCGTCGACGTAAGGGCCTACGAGCCGATCAAAGTAACGACAACCATCCACGTTCATGCAGCGCCTCGTTTACGCGTAGTACGCGCGCTGCGAGCTCGATACTCCGCAAGGTCTGCCGCAGGTGTGACCTCGCTTTGTTGAGCGGAGGGTTGAGCGGAGGCTGGACTCGAAACGATGCCCATGGAGACGGCATGATCGAGCAGGGTTTTTTGGAGCAATTTTCGGCCTCGATGGAGTCGGCTCATCACGGTGCCAATGGGGCAACCCATGATTTGCGCGATTTCTTCGTACGAAAACTCTTCCACGTCGCAAAGAAGGACCGCGAGGCGATAATCGGGCGGAAGGGCGTCGAGGGCTCGGCCAATTTCGGCACCAATGAGCGGCTGCAAGCTGAGATCTTCGGGATCACGAAGTTGACGCATGGCCGCGGCACTTACCCAACCGTCGGCGACGGGCTCGTGCTCGGCACCGTCCATGACGGAGCGCTCGAGACCGCTGCGCCGATACCGATTGATAAACGTGTTGGTTAGGATGCGACATAACCAAGCCTTGAGGTTCGTTCCCGCTTCGAATTGGTGCTGGGAGCGAATCGCCTTCAGCAACGTGTCCTGAACGAGGTCTTCAGCCTCGTGCGGGTCGCGTGTGAATTTGCAAGCAATGCCATAAAGCGCGTCGGTATGACCAAGAACGTTTTCGACGAACAGGTCTTCGGACCGGACGCGTGACGACAATAAGGTCTTCATGCTCATGCCTTCCAACATGCCAAAGGTGCGCCACATTCCCCAAGGGGGCAAGTTCCCCAAATTGGTTGGGTTTTTGTAGGATGTGACCGGAGCTTCGGTTGTCAATCTGACAGAACGATCATGGGAGGCTGTTACGATTTGTCAGACCGACGCAGGCGTTCTTCGAGTTCGTCGATTCGCTCGTGTAGACGGTGGACCTCCTGCTGAAGTTGCTGAAATGGCCGGAAGCCTAAGAGAATCGAATGAACCCGCTCATCGAGCTGGTGCTGCCAGTCTTCGATTTTTCCCTTGGCCTGGTCGACCAGACTCGGGGCCGGGGGTTTCGGTGGTTCTTTTGGAGATTGCACGTCGTCCTCATGTTTTGCGCCTGGAATTAGGCGTCCGATGGGACCTTCGCGCAAGTCGGCCAACACTTTCTCGGTTCGTTGGTGGATGAGTTCTTTCAGGGTTTGAAGCGGGACGCTTCTACGATTGTCTTTTTGCTCTTCGTAGATGATTTGCGCGAGGGTGACTTCGGTGATGTCATCTTTGCTCGTGTTGTCGATGATTTGGACTTCTTCGCCCTCACGAACCATCGTCGCAATCTGCGGTAGCGTTACGTAGCGGCTGTCCTTGGTGTCGTAGAGCTTTCGGTTCGAATAGCGCTTTACGACACGCGGCGAAGTCGGGGCGGTAGCACCTTGTTCTTCCGGCTTGACCGACATACGCGGAGGATACACACCCGTAGGCCGCTTCGACAATCAATGGAGACGCAAGCTCACATTTTGGCGTATGACGTCCGCGACCTGACTGTGCGGTATGCCCGTTCAGCCGCGCAAGCCGTCGTCGGGGCGACGATCACGGTGAAGGAGGGGGAGGTGCTTGCGCTTTTGGGTCCAAACGGCGCCGG
>JAHFDX010000216.1:0-4481 GCA_023248785.1 Myxococcales bacterium | reverse complement strand
GGGCACTTTGCCCTTTGAATCCGGGCGAGTGCGATTGTTCGACCGCGACATTGCAGAGTACACGCGACACGACGTGGCGCGGATCGTCGCGGTCGTTCCACAGACACAGGAAGTTGCATTTGGCTTTTCAGTCGAGGACGTGGTCGCGATGGGGCGTGCGCCACACCAGGACGCCTGGCTCCGCATGCGCAAAGAGGACATCGAGATCATCGATCATGTGCTGAACGAATGTGATCTTGTGATGCTACGAAACAAGCTCGTGATGGAGCTGAGTTTTGGTGAGCAGCGAAGGGTAGCCATTGCGCGTGCGCTCGCGCAGAGGCCGCGCGTTCTGTTGCTTGATGAGCCTGCTGCGTTCTTGGACGTGCGCCACGCGCTCGATTTGTACGAGCTTCTGCATACCCAGGCAGAGGAGAAGCGCATTGCGTGCGTGGTGGTGATGCACGATCTCAATGCGGCTGCGGCATATGCCACTCGAGTTGCCTTGATGAAGGACGGGCGGATTCTTGCGGAAGGAAGCGTGCCGGACGTGATGACGTATGGGCGCCTCCGCGAAGCGTTTGAGTGTGATTTGTACGTGGGCGTAAATGAACTCACAAAGGACCGATACTTTGTGCCGATGCGGGCGAAAAAGGAATCAAGTCGCTGAATCACATCGCTTTCTCGAGGAGCTTCTCGAGCTCGCTTTCATCTGTTACGCCGACACGCACCGCGACCACATTGCCTGACTTCGACACGACAACGAGGGTTGGCAAGTTTCGCACGTCGTACATTCGCGCGACGCGATTGTCGCCATCGTAAACGATGGGGTACGAGAGCGCATGCGAACGCGCCCACGTCGAGCCCGCGCCGGGTGGATCGTCGGTGTTCACGCCAATGACCACAACGCCCTTGTCCTTGTACTTGCGCGCGACGCCATCGAGGATCGGCGCCTCTGTTTTGCACGGGCCGCACCATGTTGCCCAAAAATCGAGAATGACGGCGTGACCTCGCAGTTGATCGAGCGCAAGCTGCGATGATGTTGGGTCCAAAGGATGAGGATTCGCCGTCAGTTGCAGCGAAAACACGGGTGCCGGCTTTCCCTCGAGCCGACTCGGCGTGGAGCACATGCGAGGCAAGCCGATGAACGCTGCGAGGACAGCCCCAACAACGACATAGCCGCCCCATGAAATTCGAGAGGCTGAGGGCGACGATGACATGCGTTCACACCTTAGCTGTATTTAGGCCGCTTGTTGACGATCGGCGGCGGCGACGGGTAGGCGAATTTCAAAACGCGCCCCGCCGAGCGACGCGCTCTTGCCCACCAAAAGCGTGCCGCGGTGTTCGACCACGATCTTCATCGTGATGGCAAGGCCAAGGCCCGTGCCGTAGCTCTTTTGCGTCACGTAAGGTTCGAACACGCGCTCTTCGAGTTCGGGTGGAATACCGGGACCGCTGTCCTCAACGGTAAGCAGGAAATCATCATTTATAACTTGAGCGCTTACGATAATTCGGCCATCAACCTTTCCGTCGAGCGCCTCATTGGCATTGCGAACAAGATTGTTGAGCGCGACGCGCAAGAGCTGCCGATCGAGCGCAACCGGGCAATGACCCTCGGCAATGTTCCATTCGACGGGTGTTGTGAGCAACTGCCCATAGGGATCGGTCCCGGCCTCCTCGGGCATGCCGCCCCTCGTTCGTTCGGCGCAGTCGTGAGCAAACCCAAGGGCGTCGTCGATTTTGCATTCGGCCGCGGGGAGTCGCGCAAATCGGGAAAAATTACCGACGAGGCGACGCAGCGTTCCGACTTCTTCTTCGACAATCTCGAGCGACGTGTCGAGCAACGTTCTGTAGTCAGGGTCGGTGCCCTCGTACTTTCGGTGGCACTGTTGCACGGCGAGTTGAATGGGGGTGAGCGGGTTTTTGATCTCGTGTGCGAGACGTTGCGCCATCTGCTGCCAGGCTTCAAAGCGACGGAGGTACTCAATACGTAACCTGGATGATTTCATTTCATCGAGCATGCGATTGAACGTGTCAGCGAGCTCGGTGAGCTCATCTGAGCCGGTGACGGGAACGCGCACTGATAGGTCGCCCGACGTCACTTTGCGAATCGCACCCGCCAAGCGGTTGATTCGGCGGGTAACGCCGCGCGCAAGCACGAGCCCCAAAATGACCGTCACGAGTACGGTGAAAGCAAGCAAGGCGCCGAATGCGCGAAGCTGTGAAGCGTAGAGGCGTTCTTTGTCTCCCATCATCGCGTGGTACGCCGCGCGCACCTCGCCCGCGCGCGCGAGCTCGTCCTCAACCGATCGTTCTACCGCATAACCAGCGACAAGCATGGGTGCATCGTCCGCGTCCGAGAGCGTGCGGCGCACTTCGAACACCCGAAACTTGCCGCTGTCGATGGGCCCCTCCCGTTCGGAGCGCGCGAGAACTGAATTGTCTTGTGTAACAACAGACAAGCTGACGCGCGCTGTTCCTTCGCGGACGTGTCTCGACAAAAGAGTTTGCAAGCGCTCCTTCGAACCCGCGACGGCCACGGGCAATTCAGGATCGCGGGCAACCACTTCCGTTTCGGCACGCGCGCGTTCTTTGATCGTGCGCACGTGATCCTTGTAGAGACGGATCGAGGCGTCGAGGCGTGAGAGCACGTCGGGATTGAGCCATGTTGTTGAGGCGTGGCGAAATAACGTGTCCGACATCCAGATCGCCGCGAACAACGGACCCAGGGCAGTGAACAAGATGACGAGCGCAAGCCTGCGCTCGGTTTTTCCTAACATCACGCGCGAAGTCTACGCCGGTTAGGGTGGTTACGGCCCCCACCAAAGGACTTCGTGCACGCGAAGCTCTCCTTGAGCGCGTGTGAGAATTCGTAACTTTTCGCCCTCAATTTCGAGTCGATGCTCGGGAAACGTGTCGCAAGGGATGAATAGCGCCTTTTCGAAGCCCGAGGCACCTAGCCAAAAAAGATGGGCGCCTTCGGTGTTTTGGCCATCGAGCACGAGCATCCGGCCTTCACCAACCACGACAGGGCGCAGCCACGAAAAGTGGTAGTCACTGAATCTTTCGGGTGTCGGGAAGTCGCTACCCAAATCACGAAGCTCAGGGAGGTGCGCCTTTATGTATTTGTACAATACATCGTAACGAACTTTTTTGATTCGCGGCAGAGGGCGCGTGGCGTCCAAGAAAATCGGTAGATCGGTCGCGCGAAAACAAGGGACTTCCACATGCGTGCGGTATCTGTCGGCCAACGTTGTTCTCGGAGTAGCGTCGGCGATCGAGCGAAGCCACCAAGAAAACGGCGACAGCCTTCCTTCGCCGGCGGCGGAGTCGAGCGCTACGAGGCTCTCCCAAAGAGGGTGCCGCACAAGCCACCGTGCATTGTGGTTTCGAACAACGCATTCGCCGACGTAGATTGCACCATGCACAATGAAGTTAAAGAGCTCAGATTCGGAATGCGCTCGATCCACAGCGAACCACCGCGCACGGTGCGAATCGGTGATGGCGGCGCTAAGCCGGTGCACGCTTGCGTCACTGAAATCGAGCACCAAGTCACATTCGAGAACTTTTGAAGCAAGGTCCGCAAAACGAGCGGCGGCATCGTGGAGTTGATAGAAGATCGATGGATTATCTCCGGGATTTGCATTCGTGGTGCGCGCGCGTTCAAGGTCTTGCTGCGCCTCTTTCGGGTACAGCGGCAAGAAGTGTCGGGCGAAGAGTTCGTCAGCGGTGATGGGCATGTCTTTCGTGTGGGGATGGGGTGTGTCCTCAAATTCCGGACCGAGGGCTTGCGCGCGCATTTCGTGCCGGCTGCAAGGCACGACGACGACGAATACTAGAGGTATTCGGAGGAGGAGTAACGAAGCAGACGGCCGAAATCCGCCGCACGACCGACGGGAGTGAATTCGAGGACACACCCAAGTAGCATGGCTTTCGTATGCTCACGGCGGACGTGTGTTTCGAAGGATGGACCACCGAATCGTGGAAGCGCTTCTTAGACATCTTTGCTGGACCAACGCCTTCGCAAAGTGAGCCCCGGGGGGGCCTGCTCGTCATTCATGATGGAACTCGCACCCTCAAGATTGTGCACACAATTCGAGGGCGAACGGCCGCGGGAACACCATGGCCTTCGTCGCTCGAGAGCCTTGCTGAACACCATCGCGCAAGTTGGGTTGTGGCGGCGCATCGCGGTGCGCTTGAAGAACTGATGGAGCGATTTGGCGCGCGCCTCGAGCGAACCGATGATTTGACTGCGCAGGTCCTTCGTCTGCTGGAAACGATTCGCGAGATGGTGCACGAAGGGGCACTTGCGCACTTTCCGACACCGCTTAAGTCAGTGCCTATCCCCACGCCCGCGATGGTGCAGCGCTCGCTCGATTTGCTCTGCCCCGAGGGTCGGGGGATGATCCTTGCGCTTTTCGAGGAGCACGAGCTCTACACGGCGATCATTGTTCGCAGACGAGGCAAGGGGCTCGATCTTATCGCGGGCCCTTCAGACATGT
>JAHFDX010000215.1 GCA_023248785.1 Myxococcales bacterium | reverse complement strand
TGCTTCCCATCTTGCCATCGCTCTTCCTCAAGAGCTCCCCGAGCGTCGCGTATCGCCCATCGTGAAAGTATGGGGCGGTCTCTGCCACACGCACGAGCGACGGCGTGATGAACGAGGTCTACTGTTCGACAGCCGTTGCGCTCCCCACATCGTGCACTTCGCGGTCGGTAAACTGGTTTTTTTGCATGTGGCAACCCGCGCAACCCGCCTTGTCGTTGAAGACATATCGCCCGTGAAGTTCCTCTTCGCTGAGCGCGCGCGCGTCTGATGGTGGACCGTTCATCGAGACGAGGTACGCCTCAAGCGCCTCGTGGTCGGCATCAGTAAGCCCTTTGCCCTTCAGATTCTTCATGGTGTGAACCATGTGTTCTTTCAGCGTGCGGTGTTGACCGCGCCAACCAAAGGGAGCTGCGTGACCCACGCGACCTGCAAGCGTGATTGTCTGCCTTGGGCCTTCGGGCGTCGGCCACACGAGCCCGTCGTCTCGACCATCCGGATGGCAACTTGCGCACGCCCGACCATCGTGCGCAATGCGCGGATCGTTCGCGGTGTGAAACAGTTTGCGGCCAAGCGCGACTTGATCCGCGACGTTGTTGGTGCGTGGGAGGTCGATTTTTATGGGCTCTTTTGGTTTTTGCCCCTTGGGCACATCCGCGCGCGAAACAAATGTGACGGACCTGTCAAACTGCGACCACACCACAAGTTGATTGCGTGCAGAGTCGAGCGCGAGCCCAAGCGCACCCGCGGGAACGGCATACATCCGCCTAACGACTGCCGTTGGAACGCTTCCGCGAGCATCGTACTCGATGATTTTCGAGTTACCGACGCAACTAACGAGAAGCGTCTGCCGCGAGTCATCCGACACGGCAGCACGCGGAAGGTGACATGCATCCGGCCCCGTTCGGCGTTCCATGCGTACGTCGGCCGCAGGCCCGGTTGTGCGCTGTGCCTTGGTCACATCGATCACGTCGATATCGAAGAGTTCGCTCGGCAGCGCCTCGGTCCCCTCGCCTCCACCACCATATCCTGATGAGATCACAAGTGCGTCGCCAGTCGCGACATCCACGTGAGGAACGAAAACGCGCTCCGTCTTCCCAGTGAGCTTCGCGAGCGCAAATCCTTGCCGCGCCACACGCGCAGGAAACGTCACGTTAGGTATCGTCATTCCTGTGCCGCAGATGAATCGAATCGGTTCTTGGACGAGCGGATCGGCGCCCGACATCAGAAGGTTCGGGGTTCGAATGGGTGCTCGGTGAATCGATAGGCTTCTGTGGCCGAATTCACTCCATCCCGCCATTCCGACATCAATTTTCTTCACGTCATTCGAAGCCACGCGATCGAGGTCAACGACGCTCACGTGACCCGCACCGGCATGCGAAACAAAGGCGCGCGTCCCGTCGTTCGACGCGATCACTGCGCGTGGTTCGCGTGCGAGGTCGACCGCGAAGACACGCGCGCGCGAGGCGAGATCGAGGCTCTCCAATGAGTGCCCCCACCCGGAGAGAACGAGTAACCGATCGCCGGCTTGCGCGAGAGCCAATGGCTCGATGGCGGTTTCCAACCGTTCTCCGACTTCAAGCGGTGACGCCGGATCGTCGGTTGCCCGCAACGTAACCACCGCGTGCTGGTCGCGAAGCGCCACACGCAGGGTCCCATCTTTTGCAAGGAGCATTTGCGCCGGACGTCCGGGCAATGGAGTTCGCGCGAGCGTTGCCTGCTCGGTCACGTCAACCGTGTGGACTGCCGCTTCATCCTCATCCGCAATGTAGGCGAGAGTGCGCTCGCCAGCCTTCGCGAGCACAATGGTCGAGCCCTCGAACACGCCCATCGATTCGAGCGCAATCGTCGGCCGTTTTTGCGTGGGTTCAACGTATGGAGTGATTGGCTCTGGGGAACTCGTTGGCGCGGTCCTTTTCGAGCACGCGCCAACGATAGAGGAGAGAAACGCAACGACAGCGACGGCAGAAACGTAGCGCATGAGGCATACGACGTGCGTCCTGCGAAAAGGTTCCCGAAAATTGCGTGCGCTTCAAAAAAGGACCGCGACCCGCGCGGGCATGGCGTCACGCTCTCCGTACCATTTACGGCACGTCGATCTTCCGGATGCGGTGGAAACCCGTGCCATCGCCATCGTTGCCATCAGCCACGTAGACGACTTTGCCGTCCTTTCGAACGGCAATTCCTTCTTGGTCGTAGAACTTGGCCTCACCGCCAGACCCATCAGCAAGTCCCTTGGTGCCGTTGCCAGCCACCGTCTCAACAACCCCGGCCACGCTGATGCGACGAATGCGACGGCTGCGTCCTGAATCACTGACGTAAACAACGCCAGCGCTATCGACCGCGATAGCAATCGGTCGATCGAAGCGCGCATATTGGCTCGGACCATCAGCCATTCCCGATTTGCCGAGTCCGGCGAAGGTCATCACCGTGCCATCGAGCTGAACCCGCCGTATGCAGTGATTGTCAGAGTCCGCGATAACAATGCTCTCGTCCGGCATGACCGCAACACCCAGCGGCGCATTGAAACGCGCTGCCGTTCCCTGCCCGTTCGCAAGCCCCGGATTGTCCACACTGCCTGCGAGCAGCGTAAGCGATGCGTTTGCGGGGTGAAGCAGCGAAAGGGTGTGCCGCAGTCGATCCGCTACGACGACGCTGTCTTGCGAGAGAAACGCAAGCCCACGCGGGCGTCCAAGACCACTCGCCACGGCTGCGGTGATGCCGGTCGAAACCGAGCCATTCCAAATGGTACCGGATTTGTCTGTTTTCGTGCCGGTGTTGTCGAAATCAGTTTGGACGAACACTTGGCCCAAGGCTGCAAGCGTGACGGCAAACGCGCCAACGAAGCCCGCCGGTGACGGGAAGGTGGACGTTGTTCCGTCAGGCGTGATCTTGCGCAGGCGAGCACCGTCGTATTCTGTCACGAAGAGACTTCCGGCATCGTCAAGCGCCACGCCGACAGGATTGTTAAGGCCGGCAGTCTGCGCATTGCCGTCCTGCGATCCCGGAACACTGGAGCCAACGAGCGTAGTGACCCGGACACCGGAAATTTGATTAACGATCACCGGACCACCATCGTCTTCGATTGGAGCGGTACCGGTAGACTCGGGCGCAGTGTTACTGCCCTCGCCTCCCGGATTGGCGGAACCCCCATTCGGATCTGACGACTGCACACCCGACGGGTTGACCTGCTGCGCGGTCTGTATTGGGCTGCATGCAGTGAGCCCGTAGGCAAGAACGCCACAGATCACCAAGAGACCCATATGCACTTGGCCACGCTGTTGCAATCTAATCTCGGGCCTGTATTTCCTGGAAAGCGCACTTGAGACCGATCCCATTGCATTGGCTTCGGACATTGCGAACCTCCCTGATTCATCACGAAAGAGACGTGAATGCAGGCAAAGGTGCAGCACGCGTGCCATCTCCTTCGTATGTCTGAGCGACTGTGGGAGCGAAGGGCCCCTCACGCGCCGAGTGCGTGGATCCTACTCCTCACCTTTCCTAACGCGCCCACTTCGATGGGCACGCCCGCACGAAACGCGATGGTCTCACCCGAAAGGGGTGAAATTCGTTCACCAGGAGTTACAATTCCGACAAGGTTCAACGGATCGGCAGCCGCGACGAACAACACTTCCCCGTCATCGTCGGAGCGCCTCACCCCGCGCAGTGCCTCAACGGCTTGTGGCAGCGCGAATTGCTCGCCGACGAAGCTTGTTACAAAGCGACCCCCACGAACCTCTCCGCGCGCCTCCAGCCGGCGCAACGCACCGAGCAACGAACGCCACGAGACGGAGCGCTTTTCCCTCGCACAGACTTCGCGAAACACAACGCCGTATCGCTCGAGCAGCCGCATCGCGATCGCCGACACAGCCGCGTCAGGATCGGCCACTTCAGATCCCAAACCGAAACGCAACAGCGACCAACGACCCACCGGCATCATTCGCTTTGGAGGTGTCGCCGATCGGAGAGCACGTGGCTTTGGCTGTCTCTTTTGCTCCGGAAGCAAGAGAGTTCGAAGGCCTGCAATGCCATCGCCCGTGACCAGACCCGTTGCGACGAGTTCCCAAAGTGCGTCCTCAACCGACGTCGGCAGTTCTTGAATCTGCCTCCCGATGTCCGAAAGAAACGATGCTCCGCGATGCTCCAAGAACGCGTAAACCTTGCGCGCCATAGGCGAGAGCGCTTCCTTCCAATGCGACCCCTCAGGCATTGGCTCGAAAAGCATTCCGATGTCTTGCCGAAGCGCAAATGTCAGAGGCGCCGAGCGCGTTGGAGCCATTCGACGTCGCAAAGGTCGCTCTTCCGACTCAGGCACATCCAAAACGCGCAGCCGCCCCCACATGATTTCACCTGCAAGGCAAAGCTGCTCCAGATCCGAAGGATCGTAACTCTCGATACGCGCTGGAAGCACGCTCGTCTCCCACGCGGGGCCTGGAAGCTCGAGTCCCTCGAGCTGGGCAATCACGTGCCGCACACCCAACCGGCCGTGGAGCTTCGTTCCCTTCGCGATGTGCTGCCACCGAAAGAGAAAGCGCATGAAGTCCGCCTGAGACACGGCTTCGATCTCGCTGCGGAGGCGACCTATCGTAAGCCGATGAATGCGCGCAAGCAGCCCACGCTCGCACCATTCGATTTCCTGCGCCTTCGGCTGAGAGTAATACCCGCGAAGTACGTACCCGCCCGTTTCGAGCTTAACGAGCGAAGCCTCGATGTCGTCGCGTGAAAGACCAAGACGTTGTGCGAGTTCTGTTGCGGTCGTCGGACCGATTGCATCCATCCATCCGCGAACAATGTTTTCGAGGTACCCATCGGCTTGGACTCCTTCAAGTCGCTCAAATCGCTCAAAGCGCTCGGTCGCGACAAAGTAAACGTGCGCGCCCCTCGTCAGCGTCTTCACGCGACCTTCACCCGCGAGCTCGAGCAACCACGTACGCCACAATTCCGCTTCTGCCATGGGCAACAATCCGAGTGAGAGGAGCGCATCGTGTACTTCATCGGCATCACGCGCATCTGGCCACGCTTGCTTCTGCACCTCGGTGATAGATTCAGGATCGAGCGCGCCGATTCCCGAAGCGAGATTTGGGTCTACCCTGCGCAATGAAACCGCGCGTGCACGACGCTCCTCGAGCGGTGCATCGTCGAGGAAGGCGTACGGATTTGCGTTAAGAATTTCATGCGAAAACGCGGATGGCGTCGGTGTTTCAATGGCTACTGTCTGAATCTCGCCACGCTCGAGGCGATGAAGCACGTCGAGGAAGCCGTCGAGGTCCATGGCTTCATGAAGGCAGTTTTCAATGGTCTCGTTCACAAGCGGATGATCTGGAACTTCAATCGGCCCCGCATGATTGTCTCCGCATGCGATCTGTTCCGGGAACACCGCCGCCATCAGATCCTCGGCGCGCATTCGCTGAAGCTGGACGGGAATTTTTCTGCCGCCGTTGTAACGCGAAATCGCAAGCGCTCGCGTCGCGTTCCATCGCCATCGATTCGTGAATATCGGGGACTGCAACACGGCCTGGATCAGATCTTCGCGGACGCGTTGCGGACGCAGCATGGAGAAAACATTTTCTAAGGGAAAACTGTGCTGTTCGCCCAACGACAAGACCACACCGTCGTCGGTTGCTGCTGCCTGAAGTTCGAAATCGAACGAGACGCAAAATCGCTTTCGAAGCGTAAGACCCAACGCTCGATTGATTCGCCCACCGAAGGGCGTATGAAGCACCAGTTGCATCCCGCCCGCTTCGTCGAAGAAGCGCTCCGCGATGACTCGCTCCTGCGTAGGCACAGTACCGAGCACGTGCGCACTCTCGTGGACGTAGTGAACGACCTGCTCTGCAGCGCCGCGCTCCACGTTCCCCACGGCTGTGAGCCACTCGATGACTGAGTCGACATCGCCACTCGATTGCGAGAGACGCTCGCACACCTCCTCGCGCAACTCGCTTACAGCAGCGGAAAGCTCTCGAGTGCGCGCCGGCGCCTCGCCGACCCAAAATGGGATCGTGGGTGACCTTCCACTTGCATCCTCTACGCGAACCTTGCCCGACTCCACCCGCCGAATTCGCCAGGCATGGTTGCCCAGCAAGAACACGTCGCCTGCCATGCTCTCAATCGCGAAGTCTTCGTGAACCTTGCCGATCAAGGCACCGGCTGGATCGAGCACGACATCGTAATCGGCCGTGTCCGGAATTGCGCCGCCGCCCGTAATCGCGGCCAGACGCGCGCCTCGACGACCTCGGACCCTGCCGTTGATGCGATCGTAGTGGACGAGGGCTGAGCGTCGACCTCGCCGCGTGGAGATACCTTCACCGAGCATCTCGAGCACCGCATCGAACGTGCTCCTCTGCAATGCGCGGTAGGGATACGCACGCCGAACGGTCGACCACAAATCGTCGACGGTGATCTCTTGGCTGGCAGCGGTTGCCACAATCTGCTGCGCCAAAAGATCAAGCGCTCCCTCAGGTACAACCAATCGGTCGAGGTCGCCGCGGAACACCGCCGAAACAGCCGCAACCGATTGCAAAAGGTCATCACGCGTGAGCGGAAACAGAATCCCTTTCGGTTTTCCGCCCAAAAAGTGGCCCGAACGCCCGACCCGCTGAAGAAGCGAGGCGATGGATCGCGGTGAGCCTAA
>JAHFDX010000214.1 GCA_023248785.1 Myxococcales bacterium | reverse complement strand
CCTGTTACGCCCCATGAATTGAGTCGGGCCGACACGCCGTATGGACCTCCGAGGCGAACCGCGGTCTCAACGCCCGAACCGAAGTTATTTAGGCCAACGCTGCCAAGCGTTCCGCCCCCAAGATCGACGACGGGATATTGCGTTGCGTTTGCGCCTGCCCACACGGTTCGAACATCGTCGGTTACATTTCCGGAGAGCGCACTGTTTTGAACGATGACTTGGTTGTAAAGCAGATTGATCCCAACACCCAGGTCGAACCCGTTGACCGTGCAGTTGTCGACGCGCACGGTGCTGTTGCCATTGGATGAACCTGCGATCTCGATCCCAGCGTACGGGGGATTGTGAACCGCGCCGGTTGAAGCTGGCTGCGACCCGGCAGGGCGCGTAATGCGCGTGTCTTGGATCGCGACCGTGGATGCATCCTTAGGATGCGAATCCCGTCTGCGTAATAGATCGGCGATCCGGTAAGGATGGAGTCACGGATGGTTATGTTGCATCCGAGGCCAAACCCGCGTCTGTGCCGGATTCGACGGGTTGGTTCACATTCGCATCGCCGCCCGTATCGACGCTCGCATCGGGCGTCGCCCCGCTGTCAGCATCCGCGTCAGTTGTTGCGTCAAGGCCCGCGTCCGGCCCGGGCGTGGCGTCTTTTGCAACGTCCGCAACATCGAAGTGCCCGTCGATGTCGTTCGCGTCGATAGACCGTACATCGTCGCGCTCACGGGAGTCGCGCGTGGTGGTCGCGTGGGTAAGTCCAGTGTCTGCGGCGCCGGCGATGCTTGCGTCGCATGCGAGTGCGGCACAGGAAAAATCCCGCGATGCCGAGCAACATAGATCGGCTGACCCTAGCGATTCGCATAGCCGGCTCTAGCTAAGGCATCGTTATACGAAGCACGCGCCACCGGGTCCGCGAGAGCCTCGTAGGCCTCGGTGCCGCGGCGAAAAATTTTTGTGATAGCGGCGAGCTCGACAAGCGAGCGGTCGGCTTGTACGTCGGGATGAAATGCCTCGGCAAATCGATGGAACGCCGCGCGAATTTCGTCAGTGCTCGCTGTTTCAGTCAAGCCAAATAGCTCATAGTAGGTTACATGGTCTAAGCAAGCCAGCCACTCGTAAATACGGCCACGATCGCGCTCAGTGGTCATGGCGCGACATGTTGGCCCGTGCGCTCGATCATCTCGTCTAGGGTGAGCGAAGGATCAATCCCGACAAGTTGCAACAGGGCACGAACCTCGTTGCCGGTTTCAAGTTCCGTGGCGCTCACCTGCAGCGATCCGTTTGGGTCGACCTCGAACTTCACTTCGACGCCTACCTCACCACGTCGCGCCACGCGAAGCCCACTTAGAACCACCTCACCGAGGTATGTGTTTTGCGCGAACACGGATGTTTCGCCCTGAGCCACCCGAACGCGAACCATGGTCTGGCGATCGCTCGCGGTTGTGAACACGCGCGCGCGTTCGCAGGGAATCTTCACGTTCCGCGCGACGACCGTGTCAGAGAACCCTCCCGCGGTTTCGACGAGCAACGCGCGCGGGGTGACGTCCATAAGTACGGGCAAAAGCGTTGCGGGCAACGCAGTGGGTGGGGGCACAGACCGCATCTGCGGGAGCTTCAACGTTGAGTTCGGATCGAGCGGAACTGGCGGAGGAAGCTCTGGCCAGATAGGTGCGGCGTGGGCGCCTGACGGAGCAGGCGTGTGTTCGAGCTCGATGTGTGGTGAGGACGATGCATCGGGGGTAATCAGCGAAATCGAATCGTCTGATGGCCACTCGTTGGGTTGCGTGGGATGCGAGTCTACGGGCTCGTGAGCGAGCGCAGCGGTACTGGTGGGAACATCATCGCGTTCAACGACATGCGAGAGAGTCTGCGTCACACTGTCGTGGTGTCCTCGCGGCGCAGGAGGGATTGACCGAACGTGACCGTGCTCCGACAGAACCGCGCCCTGGATGGCGGCTCCCATTGCAACCACTTCCTCGGGATGGATGCGCACGTTCGGTTCAGAGCCGAAGTAGTGGGCAACGGCCCGTTGAACGAGCGGGATACGGGAACTGCCGCCAACAAGAATGACGCGGTCGAACGTGGACGGCGTCATGTTGGCCATTTGCATGACTTCGCGGCATACATCGATGGTCCGCTGTACATGGGGAAGCGCGAGCGCCTCGAATTCCGAGCGCGTGAGAGCAAACTCGAAGTGAATAGGAACGCCCTTCGGCCCCACACCCACATCGGCAATGCGGATCATTGCGCGTTGTTCCGATGACAACTTGATCTTCACAAGCTCTGCGCTGAGGCGAAGGCGATCGAAGAGCTCCGGGTTTTCGCGCGCGTTCAGTCTCGTTCGTGTGAGCAGCTCATCGGCCATCTTGTTCGCGATGGCGGCATCAATGTCTTCGCCACCAAGAAAGCTGTTTCCAGATGTTGCAAGGACTTCAAAGACGTTTCCTGAGAGCTCAAGGAGTGAGCAGTCGAATGTGCCCCCGCCGTAGTCGTACACAACAATACGCTCGGTTGTTTGCTTGCCAATCCCATACGCCAACGCTGCGGCCGTGGGTTCGTTGAGCACGCGAACAACGTCGAGTCCGGCGATCTTCGCGGCCGTTTTCGTAGCGGCTCGCTGCAAGTCGTTGAAGTTTGCGGGGACCGTGATCACCGCATGCGTAACCGGTGTGCCGAGCGCTCGCTCCGACAGTTGTTTGGCCCGCTGAAGCAGATACGAACTTAGCTCTGGGAGTGTGAGCTGCGTGTGGCGCGTGGCAACGAGGATGCTGTCGCCGGGTCCTTGTCGAAGCTCAAACGCGAACCTTTGTCTGGCTTCGGCGACTTCGGGCGCGTGATAGGGCCTACCGAGAAGGCGCTTAATATTGAACACGGTGTTCTTCGCATCAATCACGCGCCGTTCGCGCGCGCGATGTCCAACGACCACGTCACCATTCGGGTGAAAATTGACCACGCTGGGTAGCAATTTGCGGCCTTGCTCGTCTTCAAGCACAAGAAGACGTCGATGGCGCACAGCCGCCACGACGGTATTCGTGGTCCCTAAGTCAATGCCCACAACCGTCATCGACTGCGATTATCCCGCGTGCTGCCCCGGAGTGCCACTCGCAACTTCAGCCATTTGTAACTCAATGCGTGACATGGCTTCATCGAACCAGCGCTCAATGGTCCGCGGGAACGGCCACATCCATCCGTAGTCGGGGCCAACGAAGCGTGCGACAAGCCATGGTTTGAGCGGGAGCACGGCGTCTTTGCCGCAATGCTCCCAGGTGGCGCGCATGGTCTCTTCGTACGCTTC
Organism: Myxococcales bacterium; assembly: GCA_023248785.1. GTDB lineage: Bacteria > Myxococcota_A > Polyangia > Polyangiales > Polyangiaceae > JAHFDX01. The sequence goes on along the minus strand of JAHFDX010000214.1, from coordinate 3,345 downwards.
CCACTCAATGCGGGCGCGTCCGTACGCGAGTCCCAAGGGGAAAAACGGAATCAAGTAAACGAACGACATCAATAAGAGCCCCAGGCGTTTGCCCTGCTCAAGGTGCACGCGCTCGTGGCGAAGCAAAATGTACCGATCACGATCGCTCATGTCGTTCCACGTATCGGGTACGTAGAGTTTTCCGAAAAGCACGGTGTGGTAACGAGTCATATACGCGCGCTGACCGCCAAGCGTGACGAGGCGAAGCACGATATCGATCATCCGTTGAAGCTTGTAACTTCGTTTGTGACGAATTTCGAAACTGGGAAATTCGATTTGGACTTCGGCGGTGAAACGTTCGGCCAGAGACGTCATGGGACACGCGGGTTGCGGTTCAGTACGTGATCACGCTCTCGGTGCGCATGGGCATGAGGCGCTCGCGTCCGCCCATGTCCGAGAGCTCAATCACAAAGGCACAAGCGATTACGGAGCCCCCTTGCAATCGAACAAGCTCCGTTGCGGCGGAGGCTGCACCGCCGGTTGCGAGCACATCGTCGACGACGAGAACGCGCGCGTCTTCGCGAATGCTGCCCTGATGCATCTCGAGCATCGCTGTTGAGTACTCCGTTTGATAGGGCACGCGATCCACCAGAGCGGGGAGCTTTCCGGGCTTACGCGCTGGAACAAAGCCCGCATTGAGTCTCGCTGCAAGTGCGCCGCCGAAGATGAAGCCGCGCGCTTCGGTTCCTACGACAGCGTCGATGTGCTCACCAATAAAGCGCTCTGCGAGCGAGTCTACGACAATGTGGAACGCCCGCGGCACAGCGAGCAAGGTTGTGATGTCGCGAAAGAGAATGCCGTGCTTGGGGAAGTTGGGAACATCGCGAATGAGCGCGCGCAAGGAGTCGATTACGTTGGGCGCGAGTCCACTGGGGCCTGGATTCTCGATCGATTTTGCGCGCGATTTTCGAGTCTTCTTTTCACCCACGGGCTTCTTTGCCGCATGGTCAGAGGTCGGTGGCGCGCTCGCTCTGCGATCCTTTGCGCGCAGGGGCGCCTTCGGGAGTGAATCCGGCGCAGCGTCCTTCGGCGGCATGGTCTGAATTCCGAGCTTCATCGGCGGTTAGGAGGAAACGGCTCGAGCGAGCGTACAAGGTCCGTTGAAGAAGACGCGGATAAAGAAGTCGAATAAAAATAAGACGTGGGGTTGTTGAAGTGGGGTCGAGTAGGAGTGGTCGGGCAGGGGACTTACTAGGCCAGCGGACCGAGCCTTAGGCTTAAGCACCCAGCCGCATACGTCACCCGTGCTCCTACGCAATTGTTAAGTGCTGACGCTCGCGTGCCGTTGTCCAAGACAATGGGAGATCCTCCGCGTGAATCCGTTGAGGATCGGGCCAGTTCGAAAGCTCGCTCCGCGACGTCACTCAAAAGGTGCTTCTTTGTATATTCGATCGCGATCCTCGTTGTGAGTGGTGCATGTTCTGCATCGTTGGATGACATCGGAAGCTTCCCATGTGCAATCGATGGCACGTGCCCACCCGGATTCAACTGCCTCAACAGCACGTGCCTGAAAGCCGTTGCATGCGCTGCAGATGGAATGTGCCCCGCCGGCCTTGGGTGCGCCTCAGGGCACTGTGTTGTCGTATCAGGTGGTAGCGGTGACTCTCGGGGGGCGGCGTCCGCGGACGGAGCCTCGTCGCAGAGTGATGGATCGTCCTCATCGACGACAGCGGACTCGTCGGTTGCAACGTGCACATCAGTGGGAGGAGTCGTGCACACGACGGGCGCGTGCGTTCTTCCTTGCGATACATGGAACACGTGTCCAGAGCCCGCGGGCTTCCAAAAGACCTGCGAAGATATGGGGTCCATTACGATTGGGCAGCGCACCTTTGCGAGCTACTGCAGCTCTACCTGTCGGTATGACACCGACTGCGCCAATGGGTGGGTGTGTCCCTATTATTCCGAATACCGCACATACGGATTTTGCACGCTACGGTGCGACAAAGCGACCCCGTGCCCAACGGGACTCGCCTGCAATTCCACGCAGGGATGGTGTGTCCGACGATGTTCGACGTGTAAAAAACAACGGTTCTGTTCCGACTGTAGCGTGAAGTACTGCGGTGAGTGCATGTACTCCTGCACGTCGACGTGTGGCGACGTCAACTAAACGGAACGCCGTGTCGTGTCGGCCACCAGGGCCGGAACCGTTTCACCCAGAGGTCGGCGGTTAAGACCCCTTAAGACCAAGGGGGATGGGTCGTTATGGTTAGGTATGGAGTTGTTTTTCGGCGATCGAGAAACGACCAACCGGAGGAGAGGACCATGACGAAGTGGATTTTTGTTGCAGCTGTTTTTGGGCTTGTGTTCGGTTCTGGATCAGTCGCACGTGCCGAGTCCGCAGCTGACACCTGCAAGAGAACCCAGTGCGCGCCACCATACAACCGGTGCAGCGCTTCGGCGATGAAGATAAAAAACGACAAGCAACGCAATGACGCGCGCACTCGATGCTCAGACGCTCTCGTTGCGTGTCGAAAAAAGTGCGACCGCGACCACAAGTAGCTGCGAGCGCCGAGTGCGGTAGTTGAATGAGGTTTACGCCGAAACGGATCGAGCGAGCGATCTTACAAGGTCTGTGGAAGAAGAAGTGAGGTCGAGTAGGAGCGGTGTGATCGAAGCTGCTCCTTGATCATACGCTTCGGTATCGCTTCCTTTTGGGCTGTGATGGCTTATGCCTGGCCCGCCGACCCACACATACTCACGGCCGCGCGGGTCGACGCGAACGTCCACAACCTCTTGATAAACGCGGGTACCAAGAATCGTAGCGCGGAGTTCGCCCGCCCAATCCGGTGGAAAGTTGAGATTGAAAAGCGGTGTCGGCGATGCGACGGGTTTGCTCGATGCGAGTGCGAACGCAATTTTGGTGCAGAGCGCCGCGCAACGGTTCGAGTCGACTTTCGTGTCGGCACTTGTGGCGAGCGAGGGGATCCCTTTGAGCGCTCCCTCACGCGCGGCGGCCACGGTGCCGGAGTAAAAAACGTCTTGCCCGAGGTTGAGTCCGCGGTTCAGGCCAGACACGACGACGTCCGGTCTTCGAGGCAAGTACCTACCTGCGCCGTGAATCGCGAGGTACACACAATCGGCAGGCGTGCCGTCCACCGCGAAAATTCCGCCTTCGACCTCGCGAATGCGCAGGGGCCGGTGAAGGGTGAGTGCGTGGCTGGTCGCGCTCTGTTCGCTTTCGGGCGCGACGACGACAACGTCCATGCACGTCGCGAGCGCTGCTCGAAGCGCGCGTAGCCCCGAGCTTCGAAAGCCATCGTCATTCGAAAGCAGAGCCAGAGGGCGGGACATGGCCATTGAGGGTAC
>JAHFDX010000213.1 GCA_023248785.1 Myxococcales bacterium | reverse complement strand
GAGTGATCTTCACGTTATTGCGGGTCGACCGCTTCTATTACGCGTTGCACAGGCGTTGACAGCGCACGGTCCGGATCTGTCTCCGGCAGTCGTCGAAACCATGGTGAAGCCCATGATCCCGCCGGCACTCATGGAGACCTTTAGGAGTGAGGGATCGTGTGATTTTTCGCTCGCGCATCCGGAGGCAGGTCGCTTTCGTGCAAACATTGCGCGTCACCGTTGGGGTCTCAAGGCATCGTTGCGGGTGATCGGTGAAGAGCCGCCGACCTTTGAGTCGCTGGGCCTTCCGCCAGAGGTGTCGAGGGCCGCGCAGCATCACCAAGGACTGATTGTGGTGGCCGGGCCTACGGGGCATGGCAAGACGACAACGGTTGCTGCGATTGTTGACTATCTGAATCGCGAAACCACGCATCACGTGATCACCGTGGAAGATCCGATTGAATATGTTCATCCTCGCAAGCGAGCTATGCTGAGTCAGCGCGAAATTGGCACGCATACAAAATCATTTCAAAGCGCGCTGAAGGCTTCTTTGCGCGAGGACCCTGATGTGGTCGTAGTGGGTGAGCTCCGTGATCCAGAAACGGTTCGCATGGCCCTATCGGCAGCAGAAACGGGGCACCTCGTTCTTGGGACAATGAACACACCGAGTGCAGCGAAAACGATTGATCGCCTAATCGATTTATTTCCGCCCGCCGATCAACCGCAGGTTCGAGTGACCCTTGCGACTACACTTCGGCTCATCATTAGTCAGCGTTTGTTGGCGAAAGTGGACGGCAAGGGTCTCGTCGCGGCGGTTGAGATGTTGCCGGGATCGTTCGCGCTTGCGACTCTCATTCGAGAGAACAAAACGTTTCAAATTCCGAGCCTCCAACAGCGAGGCCGTGCGTTTGGAATCATACGAATTGATGATTCGCTTCTCGAGCTTGTAAGGTCCGGAAAGGTGTCTCCACAGGCGGCGCTGTTTGCAGCCGAATCGCCTGATGACCTCGCTCAGAAATTGGGTATTCCGCTAGCCAAGAAGGGCGTTTGATCGTGGCCGCTCGGATCGACAAGTTGTTCGATGCGCTTCTCGAACTTGGTGGCAGTGATTTGCACCTTGGCGTCGGGTATCCGCCCTTCGGCCGGGTTCGCGGCGATTTGGTGGCGTTGCGCGAGAGTGTCGTCACGTCCGATGAGATGACCGAAACGCTGTTTGAAATCGTGGATAAAGATCAGAAGAAATTAATTACAAATAATCTTGATCTCGATTTTGCTCATTCGTATGGAAACAAGGCGCGTTTCCGCGCGAATTATTTTTATAAACAGACAGGCCTCGCTGCGGTTTTTCGTACCATCCCGACGCACATTCGCACGCTCGAAGAGCTCGGGTGCCCTCAAGTTCTTTACCGATTGGCCGAACGAAGGGCAGGGCTACTTCTTGTCACGGGCCCAACCGGTTCGGGTAAGTCGACCACACTTGCCGGAATGATTCGTCACATCAATGAGAACAGACCGTGTCACATTTTGACGATTGAGGACCCGGTCGAGTTTGTACACACACCCATCAAGGCACAAATCACGCACCGCGAGGTCGGTCCAGATGCGGCGACGTTCACCGCGGCGATCCGAAGCGCTGGGCGAGAAGACCCTGATGTCGTTCTCATTGGTGAGCTGCGTGGAACGGAAACGATGAAGCTTGCGCTTCAGATTGCTAGTTTCGGAGTGCTTGTGTTTGCGACCATACACACGAACAGCGCACCGGCGACGATTGATCGCATCATCAACACGTTTCCGGCGGAGGAGCAGCCCCAGGTTCGGGGGCTTCTGGCGGAGAGCCTCATTGGTGTCGTGTCGCAACAACTCGTCAAGCGCGCAGACGGACAGGGGCGCATTGCGGTGCAAGAGGTCCTCATCGGTACGAGCGGTCTTTCGGCGATGATTCGAGAGGGCAAGACGTTTCAGATTCCGAGCCTCATGCAGTCATCGCAGGGGATTGGAATGCAAACGATAGACTCGGCACTCGAGCGCATGGTTCAACAAGGGTTGATCTCGTTCGAGGTCGGCCTCGAGAAAGCTAACGACAAGGAAACCTTCGAACGCAACGTTCGCGCGAAACAGGGCGCGTGACACGCTATCTCTCGCTGCGTTCCTGTCCCACCTTGTCCACGAACTCGTCGTACGTGCCACCGAAGTCGTCGAACGTGCAGCCTTTTCCTGGCATTCGTGCGAGATCGATCACGCGTGTAGCAAGACGCCCAACGAAGTGACGGTCGTGCGAAACAAAAATGAGAGTGCCCGTGAACTGAAGAAGGCCGTCGAGTAGCCCCTCGATGGATTCGATGTCGAGGTGATTCGTGGGCTCATCGAGAACGAGCACGTTGTGTTGTCCTAGAACAAGCTTTGCGAGAAGCAAACGCGCAGCTTCGCCTCCGCTGAGCGACTCGGTGTTCTTCAACGCGGCCTCACCGCTGAAGAGCAACTTCCCAAGCGCGCCACGAATCGTTTCTTTATCGAGATCCTTATAAAAGGAGTAGAGCCACTCGTAGGCGGTGTACCCCTTTGCGGTCTCGCCAATAGATTCGTGGTGGTCTTGCGCAAAGTACCCGACGCTCGTGTCATGGCCCCACCGCACCTCACCCCCATCGGGTGCAAGGACGTACCTTCGGGTGTCGTCGTCGAGCAACTTATAACTTCCAACGAGCAGTTTTAGGAGCGTCGATTTTCCCACACCGTTTGGGCCGGTCACGGCAACGCGATCACCGCGATTGATGCTCAGGTTGGCCTTGTTGAAGATGGTGAGATCAGAGAAGCGCTTGTCTGCATCGACCAAGCGGACGACATCGCGCCCGCTTGGCTTGTCGAAGGCGAACCGGACGAACGGACGGACCAAGCTCGATCGCTTCGGACCTTTGGTCTCAATTTCCCCTTCCAGTTTCTCGATCTGTTTTAGCCGAGACTGCGCTTGTTTCGATTTGGATGCGTGCGATCCAAAGCGCTGAACGAAGTCTTGAAGCTCCCCGACTTTCTTCTTTGCGGCGGCGGCCTGTGCTTCCGCGCGTTGGCGGTTTTCATACTTTGCGTCGACAAAGTCGGTGTAGTTGCCGGTGTAAACGGTGATGGTGCGGTAGTCGACATCGGCAATGTGAGTTGCGGCGGAGTTAAGGAAGTGACGGTCGTGCGAAATGATGACCAATGTGCCGCGATAGCCGATCAGGAAGTTCTCGAGCCAACGGATCGAATCGAGATCTAGATGGTTCGTCGGCTCGTCGAGAAGCAGAACGTCGGGCTTTCCAAAGAGCACTTGCGCAAGTAAGACACGAATCTTGTATCCTGCAGGTAATACGTGCATCGGCTGCTCGTGCTTGTCGGCCGTGATACCCAGCCCAACCAGAAGCTCAGCGGCTTCGCTTTCAGCGACGTACCCATTTTCCTCAGCCACGATTCCCTCGAGCTCGCCAAGGCGGATACCGATCTCATCCGTAACCTCGCCCGTAAGCAGGCGATCCTTCTCCGCAAGGGCCTCCCAGAGGGCGTGATTTCCCATCATCACGGCGTCAAGAATGCGCTCTTTGTCGTACGCAAAATGGTTTTGCTTAAGCACGCCAAGCCGTAAATTTCCAGGGATCGTAATGGATCCCTGATCTGTGTCTTCGTCACCAGCCAGCATTTTGATGAGCGTCGACTTGCCCGCCCCGTTGGCTCCCGTCACCCCGTATCGCTTACCAGGGTCGAACTGCATGCTGACGTGTTCAAACAGGATCTTGGGACCGAAGCGCTTGGTTACCTTATCTAGGACGATCACGGCGCATCGAATACCACAACGCAAGCGCGCAGTCGGTTACACTTCGAAAGGGAAGTGAAGGACGCAAGTTTCTATGTGAGCGGCTTGCTCGAACTCCATCGGATGAGTGATCCGTTGGAGCGAAGGGCCACGTGGCGACAATCGATGGCGGCGCTCGCGCGCGCGAGTAGCGAAGAGGCTTCGGCACCGCTCGACGGGTTGCATCCCGATGTGCTCGTCCAGAGTGTTCGTGTCGCGTTGCAAATGGGACTCGTCGATGATCTGGAGTGGCTCGCGCCCACAGCCGCAGCCCCCGCGCTTTATGAGCTTGCATCGGCGCTGCCGGTGGGGCCGGAACAACGAGAGCTTGGGCGACGCGTCCTTGGGCGCTTACTTACGGGTGGTGCGGAGGTGTTCGTTGCGGTGGCCACACGCATGGCACTCGGCACGTCGAAAGCCCTGTCGTCACCGGCCGTGCGAACGCGCATCTCTCTGGTGACCGAGCTGCCGTATTCACATGAAGTTCAAGATGGATCGCTTGCGCTCGCCATTGCGACCCGCCGTGAGCTTGCACGAGAGTGGATTGCGCTTCCATCGATGGGTGCGCTTCCATCGAGGCGCCTCGCCGCGCGTCTTCTCGAACGCGCCGCAAGGGAGGCCGCAAGGAGGGCATCTCAAGGCGACGATCACGCGCTCAAAGCGTTTCGCATCGATGCAGTCGCGCAGGCGTGGTCACGCCTGCTCGCAGATCGCGAATTGCTCGTGTGGCGTCATGTTGCCGTCGCGCGTGGGCTACTCGCTCCGTGGCTCGAGTCGATGCGGACCGAGATCGATCACGATCTCGATCTCGAACTCTCGCCGACCGAGTGGCGACGTGCGGCGGCCAGCGTGACGGCCTATGTTGCCGTGGCACCAAACGCAGGCGTTCGTCGCGCAACGCAGGCCATTTCGCGAGGTCTGCTCGAACAAGACCCGGGATGTGCCGCTGCGTTCATTTGGGGATTGTCGCAGGGCGCGCAAGCCGAACCGGAAGCCGCAAGCGAAGTGCTCGAACAGGTGTTTGCCCACGCGCCTTGGGAAGCGGCCGAGGCAACAGCAGAACTCGTGCGAGTTCTTGGCCCGTGTCCTTTTTCAGAACGATCGTCCGCGCGTGCGCTTGCGGCGGTGACAGAGAGCCGAACATCTGCCGATGACGGCGTCGCCGCGCTAGCGCAGGAATTGCGGCGTGATCTGGGTCAGGGGAATGATGAAGATCGCCCGCTGCGCGATCTATTGCTCTTCGCTCTCGAAGGATATGCCACGGATGGCGCGCGCCTTGCGTACCAACGCGCGCGCGAAGTGATCCGTGCCGCGCACACCGTGGTTGATGCACTTGCGGCCGTAAGTGTCGAGGAGGATGCGGCGAGCGGACATGGGGGCGCAATGGCGCGACGAACGTCGTTTGCTGCCTTACGTGATGTCGATCTCAGTTTGTTCGAAACAGGGCTCCTGCGTGATCTCTTGCAACTCGGAAGTCAAGATGACGCCCGGGTGGCAAGCGCTGCGTTGGATCAACTTAACGAGCGCGTCGCTGAGTGGATTCTCGAGCGAGAACGCAAGCTTCGTTCGCGCGCTGAGGAGACCGCGCGTCCCACGATTTCGTTACGAAGACTCCGGACGCTGCTTCATCTAGTTGACAGCGATACTCCTGATGGCACCGATGATCCGACGCGCATTACCATGTTGCGCAAGCGCTGGTTGCGTGTAGCGCGCGTTCTGCTCGAACGGTTCGAGCGTGAGCCTGAGTCCTTGGTGCGGCGCGCGACAGTGGCGGCGCTTGCGCGTGTATTTGACGCGCTCGTACGCGTGGGCGCGTGCGATCTGAGCGACGTGTTGTTGGTGGTTGCGCGTGGGGTCGAAGATCCGTGGGAATTCGAGACACTCGCCGAAGCCTCGATGAATCCCGATTTGGAACACTTGTTGTTACGTTACGCATCGTTCGTTAAGGCGTGTAGGCCAAAGTTGCGCGTGGCGGACGGCGGAAAACACATTTCATCAGTTCCGCCTCCGGTCGTTGAGAAGAATCAGGAACTCATTGACAAACTTGCCGCGTTTGAAGTGTTGTTTCGCGATCTTGTGGAAGACGCGTCGGGTCGTGTAGAGGCTATGCGCGCGGCGTTCGGAAAAGTTCACTCTGCATTGACGTCGATTTTGTCGGCTAATTCGCTGCGTTCGCTGTGTCACGATCGTTCCAATTCGCCCGACGTGATTGAACAGTTGGAGACTGCGATTGGCGTGCTTTCTCAGCTCACCATGGGAGCACGTGGAAGGCTTGATCCTGAGCGCACGGGCGTGATCACCCAAGCGGGTACGCCGAAGCCTTTGTCGTTTGCAGTCATGCAGGTGCTGCTCGGCAATATGGCCAAGCTTCGCGATGAGGTTGTTGCGGATGCCGTCGAGGAGCTAACTCGATCGCTGCCGCGAGCCGTGGGGCGCGTGGTTTCGAATGCTCTTTGGCTACTCGCCGAAATGCCCGTTGATACACCCAAGCGTGACAGTGTTTCTGTGAGACAAGCGGAGTCGCTGCCCGCGTGGATTCCACCACGGCGAACTATTGGGGGCTTCTACGTAGTACGGCAGCTTGGAATCGGTGGCGTCGGTTCCGTTTTCGTCGTGACGCGGGTCGAGGAGCGCAAAGATCCAAATGCCGAGACGCTGGCGCTCAAGGTCCCCGAGTATTCGGCGACGGCGGCCCGCAGCGTGTCTGAGGCAGACTTCTTGAAGATGTTCCGCGAAGAAGCGTCAGCCCTCATGACTCTCCCAACGCATCCAAACTTAGCACGATTTGTTACATTTCACGTGGGTGCGAAGCCAAAGCCCATTCTGGTGATGGAGTTGGTTGAGGGAACGACCCTCGAGCGCATGATTGAGACCCG
>JAHFDX010000212.1 GCA_023248785.1 Myxococcales bacterium | reverse complement strand
ATGGCGCTTGGCCGGGAGCGCGCTCTTGGCGGAAAAAGGTGTCCAACGAAGCACGCTTTCCGCTGGCGAAGTCGGGCTCGGGGTTCCCAATCGCACCGGTGCATCGACGGTGCTGCTCGCGCCCATTACGTATTATCGCGATATCGTTGCGGGATTTGGCGGGCTGCAGACGCACATTCGCCTAACAACCGAACAATCGTTGGGGCGACACATCTTGGTTGGTGCAGGAGCCAAAGCAGGGATCTTGTACGCAGGCAGTGCCACCGCTGCACGGAATCTTGGGGAAGGTGAGCAAGAAGGCGTGGGATCGATCCTTGGGACCGACGTTCAACTCACCTTTCTGCTTGCGGACACAACGAACCCCACAATCCGGTTTATTCCAACACTCAGCCTCGCCGGAAACTATGAACGACAGAGGGTGACTGCAACCGGGATTGGAACGCCCACAGCCCGAGCACCGCTCGACATCTTGACCGCGCAAGCGCTGCTAGGTTTATCGTTCTAAACGTGATTCGCGAACACTACGACGCCATCGTGATTGGTTCCGGCTTTGGGGGCAGCGTCTCTGCATTGCGCCTCTCGGAGAAGGGTTACTCCGTTCTTGTGATTGAGAAGGGTCGGCGATTTTTGCCGGAAGACTTTCCAAAATCGAATTGGGATCTTCCACGTTGGATGTGGATGCCGAAGGCGGGCCTCAAAGGGATCTTCCAGATGTCCTTCTTTGAGCACGTCACCATCATGCATGGCGTTGGTGTTGGCGGAGGTTCCCTCACGTATGCGAATACGTTGCCGCTGCCAAAGGACTCGTTTTTCAGCGCCCCCTCGTGGGCGCACATTGCCGACTGGAAGAAAGAACTCGAACCGCACTATCGCACCGCACGTCGCATGCTGGGTGCCGCAAAGAATCCACTCATGACACGATCGGATTACGTGCTCAAAGAGATCGCCGAGGATATTGGTCGACCTGACCAGTACCACATGGCAGACGTTGCAGTATTTTTCGGCGAGCCGGGAAAAAAGGTCAAAGACCCCTATTTTTCGGGTGTTGGTCCCGATCGCGTTGGATGCACCTTCTGTGGTGCGTGCATGACGGGCTGCCGCGTTGGGGCAAAAAACACACTCGACCGCAACTATTTGTACCTCGCTGAAAAGCGCGGCGCGACCATCCTCGCTGAAACGGAAGTCACGGCCATTCGCCCGCGTAACAGTGCCGATGCCGGTGGCAGGTACGTGGTGGAAACGCGATCCACCTTTGGCAACGGTGAACCTACAAAGGTAACCGCCGATCGCGTATTTTTGGCCGGCGGCGTCATGGGAACGCTTCCGCTCCTGCTCTCCATGAAGGCCGACCCTAACGGATTGCCAAAGTTAAGCGATCGGGTGGGCGACTTCATCCGGACGAACAGTGAAGCACTGATTGGCATCATTTCACCCAAGCCCACGGAGAATTTTTCACACGGGATTGCCATCACCTCGATTCTTCACACCGATGAGCACAGCCACATCGAACCCGTCCGTTATTCGGAAGGTTCCGGTTTCTTCCGAACGATGGCATTGCCTCACGCTCCAGGCCCAACCGTTCTATCAAGGCTTGCAGGCACAGTTCGCGGATTCGCGCGAGAACCTGGAAAATGGCTGCGTGCGTTTACGGTGCGCGATTTTGCCCGCCAGAGCGCCATTTTGCTCTACATGCGCACGCTCGAAGGCACGCTGCGTTTCCGCCAAGGACGAAATGTGTACACCGGTTTTAGGCAAGGCCTCATCAGCCAACTCGCCGAGGGAACACCCGCCCCCAGCGCATTCATGGAGGAGGCAACCGATCTTGCAAAGCGCTTCGCAGACAAGGTTGGCGGAGTGAGCATAACGTTGCTCACCGAGACCCTCATGGGTGTGCCCTCCACGGCGCACATTCTCGGGGGCGCGTGCATTGGTAGAAATCACGATGAAGGCGTTATCGACTCAAAGCATCAAGTGTTTGGGTACGACGGACTCTACGTCGTCGATGGCGCGGCGGTCTCGGCAAACCCTGGAGTGAACCCGTCACTCACCATCACTGCGATGGCCGAGCGGGCCATCAGCTTCATTCCACCGAAACAGATCTAGAGTACCTTCAGGTTGACACGATCGCGCTTGCTTACTTCCCGTCCGAAGTCCCCCGCCCCCAAAATCGTGGATAAATCTCCGTGATCGCAAGGTAAATGGCGAGCCCCATCGTCGCGAGCCAAAACTCGACCGCGTAGAGTCTTCGCGTAACCATCAACTCAAAAGGGATGCTCTTGGCGGCAGACCACAACGGTCCCGATGTTCCTTCCGGCTTAAATACGGTGAACACCATGTAGCCGGCGTAAACAATTTCAAAGGCAAAGTTCAAGATGATGGCAAGGTGAACAATTTGCCAGAACCAGTGCCGCGAACGACCGCTCGATGGAGGGGCTGTCATTCGATTGGCTACGCCAAACCTGGGTCAACTTCAGCCGCCGTCGCCTGACCGAGCACCTTGAACACACGCGATGCAGCGATGCGCACATCTGATCGGTGAGACCGCAGCAAACGACTCACCGACGCAGCACCTTCCGCGCCATACGCGATTACCCAATCGACCGCGTGATGCCTCACGTCGTCCGACTCATGAGCGAGAAGTTTCAACGACACGTCGAGCGGAGGGCGTTCGCGGCGCGCAATCCACGCGTCGACACAGGCTCTTCGCAGGCTTACGTTCTTGGTTTCGCAAAAGAGCGTATCGTACGGGCGATTGAGCAACCCCGTTCGCAGAACCGGGTTCGTGAAGAACCGCGAACCCACGAGTTTTTCGCAGAGAGGTTCGAGCTCACTCGGACGCTCTCCCGATGCGACCAACGCCCACACGACCTCGAGCGCCGCAAGTACGACGGTTAACGCCTCGGAGCGCAGTGCGATCGAAAGCACCGGTCTTGCAAGTTGCGATGGCACGCTCTTTAGCCACCAGACTTGCGTCACGGCGTCGAACGTTAGAAAACTCCCACCAATGCGTGCGCACAATGCGGGGGCCCGTACCAAGCGCTCGCGCACGGACACCGAATTGGGACCGGAGAGTTCACCGACAAGCGCGTCCACCGTTTCGTCGTCTGCATCTGGGGAATCGATTGCGTCCGCTTCATTCATCGAAAGCCTCCGGCGGCATCGCTGATTTACCAAGGGTTTGTGATTCGTCGAGCGTTCTCCCCGACATTTCCAGCCAAAAGCTCAAGCAGTGTATCGAGTGTGGCACTTGCGGAGGAAATAATCGGGGCTAGCACTGGACCCCTGCACAGTTTTTCGACGGAAATCGCCGAACTGTGTCGCAATGCCATGACCAGGACGAAGCGTGCACCTCGCAAGTCATTGCTTCTGGATGGTTGCGCATCATTCTCTCCCTCATGGTTCGTGCAGCGCACTCGCGTTTTTTGCCCTACTCACCGGAAGTGGTTCGTCCGTGGCTCGACCATGCATGGACTGGAACCTCATCCGACCTTTTCCCGGTCGACTTTTTACCCACGCGTAGACTTAATCCCGACGGCAGCAACAATCTCGTGCAGGGTGTCACGATTCTCGGGCACGGCGCGCTCCCCTTCGTGTTCGAGCGTGCTGATCCACGCGCGTGGACGGTGCGTACGCCGTTCGATGGACGCCACGGCTTCACGCTCGCCACGGAGGAAGGCGGCTGCCGCATCACGCACACAATCGAACTAGAGCCTCCATTTTACATGACGGCACTTTGGTACGCGTTCATTGCGCGAGGGCACGACTGGGCGATCTTGTCGATTTTTGATCGCATCGAGGCGGCTCTACGGACCGGCACGATTCCAACGCAAACAACGAGGCCACCTCCACGACAAGCAGTCATCGCTCGGTTTCTCATGGAACGCATCGTCCCGTCGGTCGTGAACGAAGCGTTTTGGAATTGGCTGGTTCGGCAATTGCCGGGCCGTTCGTTGGTCCGAGCGCCTCCGTTGCAACGCTAGGGTGTGTCCTCGAAGTATTGGCGGTATGCGCACGTCTAACCGTTCCAGTGCGTCTGGTGACACGATCATGGATCGCTTGGCTTGATCGCGAAGCACAATGCTCCGTCCCCCAACGGGGGAGGAACCAAAGGTGGGGGCCAACTGTGAGCCCATCCCGACGGGGGAGGGAGCGAGGACCGCTCGCGGGTGCGCATCGGGGAAACGTTCCAGCGGCATGCATGCCGCTACCAACCTCGAGGACCACACTAGACGTTACGGCCTGCCCCCTTTATATGCGTCACTCCTATTGGAGGGCTTGAATATGGAACTAGCTAGGCAGCTTGTACGCGAAAGTGCTCTTGCTTCTTTGGTGTTGCTTGTTGGGTGCGGAAAAGGCACCCCGCCTGCGGGAATGACAGACGCTGCTTCGTCCAGCGAAAAAACCCCGGTCTCCGCAAAAGGCATCGCTCCTCCCTCGCACACAGACGACGAACGTGAAAGGAACACGACACTGTCATGCGAGCGCAAAGCCGAAGACGAGTGCATTCAAAAATCGAAAAGCTCGCCTACATACTTCGCCACGCAACGGCAGAAGATCGGCAACTCACCGTTCGACGTGCGCGTGGAGCGCGTGTGGATCAAGGGAACGTGCCACAAGGGCGATGTCCCGGCGAAGCGCGAGGACTCCGAGGGCCTCAAAGTCATCATCGAAGGCAAAGGAACGTACAAAGGTGATGACCTTCTTACGCAAGCTTCACTCGATGGCGTGCTTTACCTCGACACCGGCGGCGAACGTTTCGTTGCGATGCGTGCCGAGGACCGCGCGTACTCCTATTGGGGCGGCACGAAGGAAGTGAGCAAGCTCTTGCCACGCGTTCGCGGCTCGGATCCCTGGGCAAAGGGACAGGAGCGATCGTTTCATTGGGAGTCGCGCGCTCTCAACGAAGCGTTTTGCGAGGTGAAACCAAAGGAATTCGGCGTCATCCTCGAGCTTGACGTCTTTGGCGCAAAAACCACCACGCAGAACTATCCGATCAAGCACGTTCCCGTTGAATGGGACGAGGTTGTGGGAATGGCAGCGCGAGAGCGCGTGACGGTGCGACGACCCAAGGGCGAGAAGTATGTCGACGAAGCTGCGGATTCGTACTTCACGCGCCTCGACAAGGCGCTCATCGTTGGGGAATCTGGGAAGCCCGAATGGGTGTCACACGCGTCGCTCGTTCAGCCCGAGTTTTTCAAACCCGGCAGCGCCGCGAAATTCCCGGCAAAGGTAGAGTCTGCTCAGTGGGCCGTGACCGTGAATGGAATCACGACCGCAAAAGATTTCGGAGGGTACCTGCCCGCCGGCGAGGATCAGTTTGTCGCGATTCTCGACGTGGAAATTGAATTCAAGAACACACCCGATGCGAAAGGAAAGGACCCAAAACCTGCGAAGGCGAAATCGGTCGGTTTCAAGCTCGAAACATCGCCAGGCACGTGGCGTGACGTCCTCGGCAAGGCCACTGGGCAGTTGGACGGCACCACAGAAATTCAGCCAGGAAATAAGGTCGCGGGAAAGCTCGCCTTTGCGCGTCAACGCTTCGAAAGACCGTTTCGCCTTCAAGTTTCGACGCCCGATCGAAGCACGCTCTTTGCGGAAGTGTTCACGTACGACGTGAAGCCTGAGCGCTGGAAGTAATGTCCCGTACGCTCGAACACCTTCGCCGATTGGTCGCGACAGACACGCGGAACCCTCCGCGGTCGTCACCCGCCGCCGCCGTCGACTACTTGAAGCGCACGCTGCGCGGGGGGTTCAAGGTCGAGGTGATCGATCACGGTGACGGTTGCATTTCCACGTTCGCCGTTCGAGGCAACCCGCGCGTTCTCTTTAATTTCCACATTGATACCGTGCCCGAGAGTCCCGGGTGGGATACCGATCCGTTTTCGTTACATGTTACAAGCGAGCGCGCGTATGGCCTTGGTTCGGCCGATACCAAAGGATCCGCGGCGGCCATGTTGTCGGCGATCGAAGGCACCGAGGCCGACGTGGCCCTCCTCTTCACAAGTGACGAAGAAGCGAGCGGCGCCCGATGCGTCTGCACGTTCTTGAAGCGAGCGTTGCCCTTCGACATGGTCGTGGTGTCTGAACCAACGAGTCTACGCGCCGTTTTTCGACACCGTGCAATTGTGTCTGGCACTGTTACTTTTACTGGTCAATCGGGTCATTCATCCCATCCCGATGTTCGCTCACTTAGTGCCGTTCATGCGCTTATCGATTGGGCATCTGATGCCCTTGCTCACACCGACGAACTTGAGAAAACCAGCGGAGGCGATCTCCCCGGCGTGCGCTTCAACGTCGGGGCAATCAGCGGAGGCGTAAAGTCCAATGTCATCGCTGCAACCGCAGCTGCACGGTTCGCCATGCGCCCTTCTCCGGCCATTGATCCAGATGCCCTCCTCGAGACCATTCGCACTCTCGGGAATCGGACGACGACGACATTGCCAAGGAACTGGGACAACATTTTTGTGGGCCCGGCCCTACCCGCGTTCGGTGGCTCGAACGACATGGAAGCGCGGGCACGCGTGTATGCAGAGAAATGGGGCGTCGAGAGTTCCCCGGCGGTTAACTTCTGGACCGAAACCGCCCTCTTTTCCCAGGCCGGCTACCCCGCGTTCGTCCTGGGCGCGGGCTCGATTGAGCAAGCACACGCGGTGAATAAATTTGTACCGATCGATGA
>JAHFDX010000211.1:2787-6676 GCA_023248785.1 Myxococcales bacterium | reverse complement strand
CAATTTTCCCAGACGTTTTTGTCCATCGCTTGTTCGTGGCAGCTTCGCCGAGCGCCGCTGAGAACGTTGCAAGGTCCTTCGAGTTCGGAGTCAGCATGGCCACACCAAATCCGCCGCCCACAAAGAGGCTCGTGTCGGAGGAAGAAAATGCATACCGAGCCCCAACATCGCCCCCCAAAGAACCGATCTCGCCGATTCCCAAACGAACACTCCCGCCGACGGCTGCGTGTACCCCTTCGGACCAAATCGATACCGTTCCAATTCCACCCCCACTCCGGTTTCCAGCCCTGTAGAAACCCCCAATTCCAATGCCTCCTCGGATCGGGCCGCGGGTGCGTTTGCGGACGACGGCGGTTTCATTCGCAAGGGAATTTGTAACCGTTGCAGTTTCTTTAACAGTGTTTCCTTTTGCAAGCGCTCCCGCAAGACGTGGCGCCGCTTGAACGACCTCGTCGACTCCGTGAAGCGTAGCCTCCACGGTGCGGGACTGCGCAGCACCGCCGTCCGACTCCACTCTCAAGATGACCAGCGTCCCCAGTTTTCCAAGCGACACGCGGTAGAGCGGCCCCGCACCCGCCCCCGCGCGAGCGAGTGCGCGGCACATCAAGTAGGTCGCGGAGTCTGCATCCACGTCTGAGATCCCCGCGTGTTTGCCAAGAACGCAGCTCGGTTCCGACGCTGCAAACGCGTTCCGCTCTCCCGCGGCGGCGACCAAGCATCCGATGAACAATGTCTTCTCTGCCAGTCGCATGCTGCGTGTAGAGCACACGCCATGCCGTTGGCAAACCACCGCAAACATTTGACAATAGGACAGCCGCGTGAACGAACGTGCACATCCAATGTGCCGCTTGTGCGCACTGCCGTTCTCGACGATCCGTTGTTTTCCGAGGTCCCCTCCCGTAAAAGCAGATCCATGCGGATCGACAGGGCCACCTATGTCACATTGGTCTCCGCCATCGCTGCGTGGGCTTGCGCGGCTCAACGTGGCTCCGAGGGTGTAAGGCAAATCACTGTGGTCGACATCCCTCCGGCTGCAACCTCGTCAATGGCAACTACTGCGCTTTCCGAGCCGCCGCCAAAGAGCGCTGCAGTACGCGGGCCCGCCGAGGATTACCAGCTCCATCCCTTCCGCGAAGGCGGCGCCGACGAGGGCATGTCGCCGGACGAGGAGGGCATGGCGATGTTGCGGACGCTCACACGCCCAGGCGCGCATCTCTTCGCTTCCTGCGGGCACAGCAGCCTCGCGTTCGACGGCAAGCGCACCGGGTGCCGCGACACAGTGGGGGGCGCGCCCCGCTGCAACTTGCCCCGAACATCCGTGTTTGGATGCGCCTCAACCGACAGCTTCGATTTTCGCGACTCGCGCTGCAAGGACTACGCAAAAT
This sequence comes from Myxococcales bacterium, assembly GCA_023248785.1. Lineage (GTDB taxonomy): Bacteria > Myxococcota_A > Polyangia > Polyangiales > Polyangiaceae > JAHFDX01. The sequence continues at coordinate 5,291 of JAHFDX010000211.1, read as the reverse complement.
ACTTCTTGCCTGGCGTGGCAAAGCGGGCCGAACAGTGTCTGGCAAAACTCAGGGACGCGTCCGCTTGCGACTCATGCCTCATCTATCGGTGCGGCTACGACGCGCTCTTTTCGGCCTGCCCGGACATCACATCGCGCTCCTTTTGTGCCAAGCTCGCCAGAGCGAACTCGCTCGTAAAAATCGACGAGTGCCTTCAATACACGTCTGGACTGAATGCCGCCGGACGCAAAGCAATTGAGCCCTGCGTCGAAGGCGGCACCGATTTTTATTCGTGCATCGAGTCATTGTAACGCCGATCATTGTAACTATGACAGTTACGATACGGCCACGGGCACTTTGCGGGGTTTCGCAGCGTCGCTCTTCGGCAGGTGAACGGTCACCATGCCGAGTTTCGCTTCGGCCGTCACCTTGTCGCTGTCGACCTTCCCGGGCACACGAAACGTTCGACGATAATCACCCGCACGAAGGTGCAGTCGAGAATTCTCAACGTTGACTTCCACACCTTCCGGTGACGTGCCTGGGACATCTGCAACAACAATCCATTCGTCATCGTTCTCAAAAATATCGACGAGCGGCGTCGCTTCTCTTGCGGCACCTGCCGCGCGCGGACCACATCCAACTGCAACTTGAAACGTCATGGGGCTCTCCTTAAATGCTCATGCATTATCCAACTACGAAGCTCGCTTATGACGCGGTGACCACAACTTGCCTCGCCTTGAGTTCCTTTCGCTTCGGCAAATGCACCGTGAGGACGCCCTCCTTCAACGAGGCGACCACACTCTCAACATCGATTTGTGACGATAGGCGGAAGCTGCGGCTGAACTTTCCCGCTTCGCGCTCGCGAAGCCTGGGGCGGTACCCCTTGGGAACTTCAATGGTGCGTTCGCCAGATACAACGAGCGCGCCGTCTTCCACCGTTACACGCAGGTTCTCCTCGAGCACGCCGGGAACGTGAAGCGCCACATTCAAACCTGCCTCGTCGCTGGTTACTGTCGCATCGAGCCAGTCGGTGCTTTGCGGCTCGGATCCAAAGAACGACCTATTCATTTGTCGTTCAAGCGAGCGAAACGTTCGTTCAACATCTTGCCAATTCGAGAGCATTGCACACACCTCCTGAGGGCACCGCCAGGGTTCGCGGTGCTCGAACACAGACATTTTCGAATGCGACGCGCCAGCGCCGCCGGGACGCGGCCAACACAATGGCGGCCGACTCGTTTCACGCTGACATCCAGAAACCTAAATTCGTCGAACAGCTTGTAAAGACCCCGACGTGCAATCAGGACGTGTTGACGTGTTTCTCAGCGCGACCGTACGGCTGAGCTGCCACGTTTTCTTGCGTACCCTATGTCCCCACCGCGTATCGGATCGAGCATTGGTAGAAAAATCCACCAAGATGTGCTTCGTTGAGCGCGCATGGCGCGTTTTCTCATGATGATTCGACCGTTTTTCTTCATCACGCTCGCTGCGACCGCAATCGGTTGTGCCAATCCGGACGGACCCGTTCGGTTTGATACGCATCCAAAGACGGACGCAGCTGCTCAGACCACGGATGACGTGAACCCCAACGTGGACCAGGACGCCGCAGCGCAAACCGAGGCGGAGGCGGCGCCACCTTCGAACGCTGCTCCCACCGCAACGGCGGTCACTCCCTCTCAAGCGGAGGTGGGCGACACGGGCCCGACGCTTAAGGTGACTGGAACGGGATTCGTGCAAGGCAGCGTGATTCGTGTAGACGGAACGGATCTGGCGACAAGTTTTGCGAGCAGCACCGAAGTGAGCGCCACACTCCCCAACACGAGCCTGGCGCAAACCGGTAGCTTGAAAATTACGGTGTTTTCGCCTGCTCCGGGCGGAGGCGAAACACAACCGTTGACGTTCTCCGTCAACAACCCCACGCCAACGCTCATTTCGGTCGCACCTACGAGCGCCCTCGTCGGTGCTTCCGGCGCGACCGTCACTGTGACGGGGACCAAGTTTGTAAGCGCCTCGATTGTTGTCCTCGACAAGACCAACCTGACGACGACCTATGTCAACGGCACCACGCTCATGGCGTCCGTTCCAGCAAATGCACTTCTGGTGGCGGGCAGTTTGCCCATCACCATCCGTAGCCCAGTCCCGGGCGGGGGAACCTCGAACGACGTTGCCTTCACCGTCGCAAACCCAACGGTAACGATTGCTGGGTTGTCGCCGGGGTTCGCAACGGTTGGCGATTCGGCAACGAGCTTGGTCGTTTCCGGTTCAGGTTTCATCGGTGCATCCAACGTTAAATTCAATGGCAAGACGTTGCTGACGACCTTTGTCAGCGTGAATCGTCTCGAAGTTACAGTGCCAGCGACCGAACTGACCACGGCCGGGTCGTTTCCGGTCACAGTCGAGAATCCACCACCCGGCGGGGGACTTAGCTCGCCGGCTCAATTCGACGTTCGCTTCCCCGCCCCTCGCATCACGACCATCTCTCCTTCGTCTGCCACAGCAGGATCGTCTCCGGTCGAAGTCACCGTCAC
>JAHFDX010000211.1:0-2777 GCA_023248785.1 Myxococcales bacterium | reverse complement strand
TCGTTTCCGGGCAATCCAAGGTGTACTTCAACGATGTCGCAACGGCGACAACGTTCGTGAGTAACACTTCAATGAAGGCAACAATTCCGGGCGCGACCCTCGCTACCGCTGGCGATATTTCAGTGAAAGTGGTCACAGCAGATCCAGGGGGTGGAACGTCCAATACGCTCACGTTTTCAGTGACCAATCCCGCGCCAGCCATCACGAGCATTACACCGAACAGCATTGTTCCCGGGAGCGGCCAAACGACGCTCACGATCAACGGAACCGGTTTTTATTCTGGCTCGGTGGCTCGTGCGACCAATACGTCGCTTGTTACGACGTACGTGAGTTCAATCAAGCTCACAGCAACGTTGCCCTCGTCGTTCAACACCAAACCGGGCGGCGTGAATGTGAGCGTACTCAACGCGGCTCCGGGTGGCGGAACGTCCAACAACTTCACCATCCTCATCGCATGTGACTCGAGCGGCGTGGACTTGCAGCTGGGCACATTGGGTGCTGTGTCGGAACTCTTCCCGACTTACGCAACGAGCGAGACTTACGCCAAATTCTCCGCTTCGAGCACCTGCCCGGCCACACTGAGCACCACCGTAAACCAGCCATCGCGCATGATTATGGTTCAGAACACCACATCCGCGACGGCGACACTCTCCGCGTGGGCGGTATGCACGGGTACCTCGAATTACGATTCGTTCCTCACCTTCTACCGCAGCTCGACCAAGCCCGATGCGAACACGCGAACCCAATGCACGGGCGTCGTAAGCGAAGGGGCGAGTGGAGCCGTCCCCGCTGCCGTAAGCCCGGAGCCGGGTTCATCAACATGGTGTCCTGGCCTTACCAAGACCAACGGATACGGTTTGTCGATCGGCATCTGCGAGAAGATCGTTGTTCACATTCAGCCGTACAATTACACGAGCACATCGTTTCCGCCGCCCCCTTCGTTCAAGATTCGCGTCGAATGACGAGGGCCCCAGCTGCGACCCTACTCGCAGCAACGATCGTGTGGGCTGCGTGTGGCTCGCAGCCAGCGACCGTTCCGGGTGTATCGAACCGACCGCTGCGCACGCTGCCGCGCGAGAGCACCCCCGGACCATCAGCCCTGGTCACTCCCAAAGCCGACGCCCATGCGGAACCAAAAGAAACTCCGCGCGTTGCCTTGTCCGATGCCGCACGCGCTTGGATCGGTGAATATGTGGCCGAAGAGTCTTGTGGCAAAGACGAAGAAGGCGTGAAACGAGTGGCCGTGCATCACGTCGTCGTGCGTGAAGTCCGCGGAGCCCTTGTCGCGGAAATAATCGGCGATGGTTACCAATTGTCAACGCACGTGCGAGGGACAGCCGATGCCACGGAGAGCGAACTCGTCGTGCACTATGGTGAACCGCTCGAGAACAACCTCACGGACGGACTTGAGCCGGGGGTTGTGCTCGTGCGCATGGCACGAAGACAGCCGTTAGGGCTTTCCACATCGTGGATGGCACTTCGGCCGATCTGCGATTCGAAACCACCCCAGTTGCAAAAGCGCAAGCAAAATTAAGTTGGCTCAAGTTCCGTTAGCTGCGCATACCGGAGATCGCTACCACCGCGGGAAACGAAGCGCTGAGTCTTGCAACTTCATCTTCATCCGCGAAGAGACGCCCACAATCGACGCACTGAACGGCTTGCACAGCAGGCTCGGTCGGAATCTCGTGTACGTGCACTTTGATGGAACGCACGCTCGGCATAAGGTCGGCACCACACTCGGGACACATCCGGCTCATGCTCTTGCGAACGGCTCGGTCCGGGAAATCCTGAACCTCCGCGCGAAGTTCTCACGGATGACGTGGGATATCCGGCTCCACAAGGCATCCTGATAATCACGCGCGCGGAACGTGGGTGTATCTAAGTGGTTAGATTACCTACGTACGTATTCGAAACGACCTTCTCAACACAAACGCCGTAATATCCGCGTTTCTTGGGTGGTGGCCACGATGACGACGTCGGCCCGAGCAACAAACAGACCCGTTTCGACCACACCGGGGATCGCGTGGAGGGCGGCGTCCAGTGACGCGGGATCGGCAATCGGTGCGACGCGCAAGTCGTAAACCACGTTGCCCGAATCGGTATGCACAACCTGGCCGTCTTTGGTCCGAAGCACCGCAACCCCGCATTGCGTGAGGTGCCTTGCCGTTTGCGCGTGGGCAAATGCCAGGACCTCGATGGGGATGGGCCATCGCTCTCCAAGCCGGCGCGAGAGTTTGGTTTCGTCAACAATGATGACGTTGCGCGACGAGGCGTAGTTCACGATTTTTTCTCGCGTCTGCGCAGCACCTCCACCCTTGATGAGATTCAAGTGCTCATCGACTTCGTCGGCGCCGTCCACCGTTACGTCGATGCTCCACGGCCCGAGATCATCAAGGAGCGGGATGCCCAGCGCGAGGGACTGCTGCCGGCTGGCTTCGGATGTGGGAACGCCCACATACGCGTGGCCCTGACGAACGCGCACACCCAACGCGTCGATAAAAAATTTCGTCGTCGAGCCCGTGCCGAGCCCGATCACGCCGCTCGGGGGCAATTCGTCAAGCGCTGCACGCGCGGCAATTTCTTTGGCAGCAGACATGTCCATCGGCATGGTCCTACTCGCGCAATCCCGCGCACTCAAGCGATGCGCGCCTCAATCCGCCGCCTCCGCGCGCTTCCAACCATCAACAAGCTTCTTGTATGCGCGCGATAACGGAACCGACTCGCCGTGCAAAATGGCCTCGGCACGCACTCTCTTTAGTTCCAGCTTATCTCCCTTG
>JAHFDX010000210.1 GCA_023248785.1 Myxococcales bacterium | reverse complement strand
GTGACAGGTGGCCGCACAACGCCATCGACGTTGGTCGTCGCCCCCAATACAAAGATCGTGTTCAAGAACGTCGATCCGTTCGCGCACGATCTCATCTTGTTACCTCAAGCGAACTGGTCACGGGGAGTTCAAGCTTCCGGTGGTTCCCGTGAATGGACCCCTCTGCAAGTCGGGACCTACGAACTGCGAGACGAGCTGTTTTCGAGCGTTCGAACGCATATCGTGGTCGAACGAAACATTGCTGGTTACGTTTACCCGTCGGCGCGTGACGGTTCGTTTCAATTGACGCTCCCGCCTGGTGAGTACGCGCTGCGTGCGTACTTTGCAGGTGCTGCCGTGAGCAAACTGGTTGCAGGTGTTCACGTCGAGGGAAAGGGGCCGGCCGTTGAGTTGAAGGAACCCATTGTTCTTGCCGGAGGCGATACACAATGATGTTGCTCAGTCGCTTTTGGTACGCTGTCGTTGCGATGGTGGCCGGGGCGCTCGCAGCGTTTGCGTTCGCGCTCGTGGCTTTCTACAACGACAGAGCACAGCAAGCATCGCTCGTACAGCTTGCCGCGGACAGCCAAGCCGTGGAGTGGGCGATCAAGATTGAATCGCGACGCCGTATCGACGCGCTGTTGCCGCTTGCGGTCGACGCCGATCTCTGGCGCGCGGCCGTTCCGTTGGCTGCACCGCAGGAAGAGCCTGTTGCGAAGATCAACTCAGCGCGCCTCGAGGTAAAGAAAGCGCTCAAGAAAACGGTGGCACCGCTCAAAGAAGGCAATCGCGTGGCCTACGCGCCCGATGTCGTCTTTCTCGTAGGTCGAGCTGGCGAAGTGTTTGCGTCCGAGCGCGTGGCCGATGGAAACAAGAAAGGAAGACTTCCTGCGTGGCTTGAAGCCATCGATCAAAATGACGAGTTCGAACTCGGGGGTTACTTTGCCGTTGTCGATGCATTGAGCGGCTACGAGCGAGACGATCTATGGCTCATCGGCGACCATCTTTTCCTCGTTTCTGCGAGACCCGCGATGAGTGTTCCTGTTGGAGGTCCAACAGCTGGGTCAACGGGCCTTCCACCAGCCGGTGCCATCGTGGGCCTCAAGTTGCTGGACGACGAGTTTGCAAAAACGCTTGCGACGAGTACAAGAACAAGTCTTGTGCTTTTCGCGCGCAGTCGCCGCGTGAGTGCGGGCGCGGACGTGACGCGCGATCCCACGGAGCTCGATGCGGTCGGCGATGAGCTCAGTCGATTGGCGCGAGATCCTGCATTTGCTGGCAAGTCGCGAACCGAACCCCGCCTCATCTCTGGCGGTGTCGGCGCGACCTTCGTTCGCCTCGCGGGCGAAGCTCCCCTGGCCGGTTTTGCGGTCGTAAGGCATTCCGATTTCTTGGGTTCACCTCTCGACGCGCAAGGTCGGTTCACTGCCGATCACAAGCAACACCTACCGCTCTTGTGGATCGGTGGCGGGGCGTTGCTTGCGTTGCTCGTTGGCATTGGACTCTCGGCGCTCGAACATGGATTGCCATTACGCGCGTTTCGAAAACAAGCTTCGTCACTCAAAACGGGGGACATCGAATATTTGCAACCAGAGAAGTTACGAGGTCCGTATCGCGAGGCCGCTTCCGCGATTAACGATGGCTTCGAACGTATGCTCATCAAGCGAGGCGGGCAGGGTTCGCGTCCCGCCGACCTATCGGCCATCCTAGGTCCCGTCCCTGCGCAGGGTCAGCTTGCAGCGTTCAACTTGCCGAGCGAACCGCCACCTGCGCCAGCCCGCCTCTCTTCCCCGGCACCGCCGGTGCCTCGGGCGTCTACACCGCCGCCGATTCCTTCGTCTCCTGCGGGGCCGCTTGGGCGAAAAGCGCCGCCGCCTCGACCGCCAGCGATCGCGGCACTCGACGATGACGAAAAGACAAGCGTGGGCCTCCCCAACGAAGCCGTACACCAAGGTTCAGGAGCCCGTGGGAACGGCACGTTGGGCCAAACGGGTCCTGTAAACGAAGAGGGCGAATGGCTTAGCGTTTACGAAGAGTTTTTGCGCATCAAACGGCAGTGCAACGAGCAGACGGAAGGGATGACGTTTGCAAAGTTCTCCAACACGTTGCGCAAAAACCGCGATGCGCTCGTTTTGCGTCATCACTGCAAGACGGTAAAGTTCAGTGTTTACGTCAAAGATGGAAGGGCCCAGCTCAAAGCGTCGCCAGTGCGCGATGCGTAAGATGAGAGGGGAGCAGGGAGAAGAGTCATGTCGGAAGTACGCAACGTCATCATCGTGGGTTCTGGTCCTGCGGGGCATACTGCTGCTATTTACGCGGCACGCGCCAACTTGAAGCCGCTCATGTTCGAAGGGCTCGTTAGAGGTGGCGTGCCGGGTGGCCAGCTCATGATCACCAATGACGTCGAGAACTATCCCGGCTTCCCAAAGAAAATCGAAGGGCCAGCGCTTATGGGGGCGTTTCGGGATCAGTCTCTGGCGCAAGGTGTGGAAATTCGCACCGAGGATGTGAACGCCGTCGATTTGTCACAGCGACCGTTTCGAATTCGCGCCGGGGACGACGACATTGAATACGTGGCCAAGACCCTCATCGTAGCGACGGGCGCACAGGCGAAGTGGCTTGGTATCGGCAGCGAACACGCGCTCAAGGGACGCGGCGTCTCGGCGTGTGCGGTGTGCGACGGTGCATTTTTCCGCAACCAAGATGTGATGGTCATCGGTGGTGGCGATACGGCCATGGAAGAGTCGATGTACCTTTCAGGACTCTGCAGCTCGGTTACGTTGGTTCATCGTCGAGAGGCGTTTCGTGCAAGCAAGACGATGCAAGAGCGCGTCTTTCGGAACCCTAAGATTCGGGTCATCTACAACGCGGCCGTCGACGAAGTCCTCGACGTGAAGAAGGGCGAAGTCACGGCGGTGCGTTTGCGCCATGTCGCCAACGGCGAACTCCAAGAGATCCCCGTCACCGGTCTTTTTGTCGCCATTGGCCACACACCGAACACGGACTTGTTTACGGGGCAGCTAGAATTGCACGATAATGGTTACATTAAGACGCGTGCGGGCAGCACGTATACAAGCGTTCCCGGAGTGTTCGCCTCGGGCGACGTGCAGGATTTCGTTTATCGCCAAGCGGTCACGGCGGCAGGCACAGGTTGCATGGCCGCACTCGACGCGGAGCGATGGCTAGCCATGCAAGGCGACCACTGACGCCTACGCGAAGTACTTTTTTCGATCGGCGATGATCGCCTACCATCGCATTCATGTTCTCGACGCGGCACCTTTCGACTGCGCTTCTGGTTTCGGTCACGGCAAGTGTGTGGATGGCAGCTTGCGGCGGAGGGACCAATGCGCCTCCGCCGCAGGTGCCCACACCCACGGAGCCCACCGCGAGCGCAACTCTCTCCGCCACCGCGATGGCGTCCTCTGCCCCAACCGAAAAAACGCCCACACCCGAACCTCGGCATCCGATTATTCGTGTGGGCGCGTCTCGTTTCGGGGCGGATCTCACCAAGCTCGGGCTCGATCCGAAGAACCTTCCCCCGATCTCGAAGTTGCAAGCCAAGCAAGTCCGCGGCGTGATGAAACTCTTCACAGAGGCGCTGCATGTGGAATGCCGAGAGTGCCACGATGAGGGCAACTGGAAGGCAAACACGCCGCGCAAGAACGTGGCGCGTGTCATGTGGAACGAATTCGGTCGGACGCTCACGCTCGCCAACGGCGAGCCGCTGTTTTGCGACTCGTGCCATCAAGGGAACATCCACTTCTTGGACCGCCACGACAAGAAGGCGCTCTCGCAATGGATGACCGACAATTTCGAGCAAGGCCTAAAACAGAAGAACGGAACCGAGCACGGTTGCGAGGCCTCGCAGTGCCACAAAGAAAGCGAGTACAAACTGATCAAAAAGTGGTCAGTGAATGCCGCCGTGGCGTCGAAGTGAGGTCAGGAAAAAGGGAGCACGAAGGAGACGGACTATGGGCCAATGTAGGTTTCCTTGACAATAGAACGTTCGTTCAGTAAGCTACGTGCAACATGCAAGGGCTCACCGGCCGCCAGCAAATGGTCCTCGACTATATCCGCCAATCGATCGTTGATCGCGGCTACCCGCCGACGCTCCGGGAAATCGGGGCACGCATGGGCATTCGGTCGACGAATGGCGTCAACGATCACCTGCGGGCGCTCGAGCGCAAAGGGTACCTTAAGCGAGAGGACATGAAGTCGCGTGCTCTGCGTCCAACCGGATTGGACGGGCAGACCACGGTTCCGCCCGTTGCGCCCTCCAATGACGACGACATCATCGAATTGCCGATCCTCGGACGAGTCGCCGCGGGCGCTCCTCTCTTGGCCGACGAACACGTCATCGACACAGTTCGGATCGATCGCGGTCTAGTGAAGGGTGGGCGCGAGGTCTTCGGTTTGCGCGTCACGGGCGACTCGATGATCGACGCTGGCATCTTGAACGGGGACTACATTTTCGTTCGCAAGCAAATCACGGCGCAGCGTGGCGACATCGTGGTGGTGCTGATCGGCGACGAGGCCACCGTGAAGTACTACTACCCAGAGAAGGACTATGTCCGCTTCCAGCCGGCCAACAAAAGCATGGCTCCCATCCTCGTCCGCGCCAGCGACTTCCGCTCCACCATGCTGATCGGAATTGTCGTCGGGGTGTACCGACGCTTGTAAGAGCCGGGGTGTACCGACGTTGGTAGGGACTCGCCTCAAGCAGACGGTCCCCCGTACCATAGGTGGAGTCGATGGAAGACCACCAAGATGACAAGGCAGGGTTTTCGAACGTGGAGAAGAAGCCCTCGGATCTGAGATCGGGCGATGTTGTGATCGTCGAACGCAACACCGCGCCGATGGATCGGTATGAGACGGTAGGGGTACTCGGGGCCGGGGGTATGGGCGAGGTGGAGCTTTGGCGCGACGTGTGGATCGGGCGTGAGGTTGCGGCCAAATCGATGCACTCAAGCTCGGCCCACGATCAGGTCGCGCGAGCACGTTTCGAACGGGAAGCACGGGTGCAGGCCAGGCTCGAACATCCCTCGATCGTGCCCGTGTATGAGATCGGGGAGAGGCCCACGGGCGAGGCTTTTTTTATTATGAAACGGGTACGTGGCGTTTCGCTTGAGCATGTGATCGACGATCTTCGGGGCGGCGACTTAGAAACGTCTGCCAACGCGAGACCCAGGTTGTTGCGTGCGTTTTCCTCCGCCTGCCTCGCTGTCGCCTTCGCGAATTCGCGCGGTGTCATCCATCGGGACCTTAAGCCTTCGAACGTGATGTTGGGCGAATTCGGCGAGGTCAACGTGCTCGACTGGGGCATCGCGAAGGTGGTCAGCGAGGACAGTGGTCCGGCAAGTTTGGTCCCAGTGGTCGGCGAAGCCGCGACTTCTGCAGGCGCGCTGCTCGGCACGCTGGGTTACATGGCCCCCGAACAGGCGGACGACGCGTCGGCCGTCGACGCGCGCGCCGACGTGTAGGGTCTCGGGTGCGTGCTCTTTGAATTGCTCGCGCTTGAGAGGATGCACCGCGGCGATTCGCCGGTTGCGATCCTTCGGTCGACGATCGATGGCGATGGGCCCGACGAACGCGAACGAACCCCGAGTGCGAGGGCACCCTCGCGGAACATTGCGCCCGAGCTCGATGCGGTGTGCGTAAAGGCGACAGCGCAAAGGCCCAGCGAACGCTTCACCTCCGCACGCGAGCTCGCGGATGCAATCGACCGATTTCTTGATGGCGAACGCGACACCAAACGCCGCTGCGAGTTGTCAACCGAACACGCCGGAGCCGCTCGCCGCGCCGTCAAGGAGGCTGCGAAAAATGGCAATGCCGAAGCTGCACATGAGGCGCGCGTTCGAGCGTTTCGGGACGTGCACCTCGCCCTGGCGCTTGACCCCTCGAACCGACAGGCTCTTGGAGCGATCGGAGATCTGTTGCTCACGCCGCCCGATAGGCTTCCCACCGAGGGCGAAGCCGCACTCGCTGCCGAGGTCGATCGGAAATTTCGAACCGGTGCGCGCGAGACCGCATGGGTCCTCGGCCTTTGGTTTGCGTGGGTACCCATTTTCTTGATCATGGGTGTTCGCAGTTGGAAGCTCGCGCTCGCGACCGGCGTGACCCTCTCACTGACCGTGGCAGGGGCGTACACGCTGAGTCGGGTTTCGCGCGGGGCATTGCACTCGTTCGTATTCATCCTTATTTGCAACGGTGCGCTTGTGGCCGCGGGGACGTGGATGTTCGGCTCGTTCGTTGCCCTACCTGGCCTTTTGGCGACGGGCTCCCTCGTATGGGTCGTCAACACGGGTGCTCGTTCCGCGATGGCAAGTACTCACCATCGCGTCGGGCGTGGCCTTTATCCTCGTGCTCTGCGCGCTCGAGACCTCGGGTGTCCTCCCGTCATCGACCACGATTGCCCACAACATGATCAAAATAGAGCCACGCTTGGTGGACTTCCCTCCCGCGCCCACCACCGCGGCCCTCTGGTTCTCCACCCTCGCGATGCTCGTGATGCCAGCGACGCTTGCGATGCGTGCAGCGCGCTCGCCAGTGCCGAGCGTCGTCTCTTTGCTCAAGCATGGCTTGCTCGCAAACTCGGCGAATGAGCCGAAGAGCGCAGGAAATACGCGGAGTTCCACGCCTCGCGCGTCGGTCGGTGGCTCCGGCGCGGGGCGTCGCGAATCCGCCGTCTCTTCTCGAAAACCCC
>JAHFDX010000209.1 GCA_023248785.1 Myxococcales bacterium | reverse complement strand
CATCGCTACGCACATTCTCGCGTTCGAGGGCGAGAGCCGCGTCACGTGGTTTACTGGGAACTATCAGGCGTACGAAGAGGACCGAAAGAAGCGCCTCGGCGACGACGCACGTCCCACGCGCGTGAAGTTTCGCAAGATCGCGATGTGAAGGGCTAGGTAGAAGATGGCAGGTGCGCCTGAGCAACCGGGTGCTGCTCTTGCGGGCGAATGCGAGGTTCCGCATGCCCGATCATCTCGCGGCAAAGGTCACTGCACGATGAACTCGCACACGATTTCAGCGAGATCTTCGCCGCAATCTTCCTGAATAAAATGCCCCGCGTTTTCAAGCGTTTTGTGCGGCTGCCCTTTCGCGCCGGCAATGCGCCGTTGAAGAGCCCTATCCGCACCACGCGTGATCGGATCTGAATCTCCGAACACGGTGAGGAACGGCCTCGCAAATCGCTCGAGCTGCACCCACGCTTGCCGGTTTGGGTGCGAAGCAGGAAGGTCCGGGCGGGCGGGCACAAGCATCGGAAACTGTCGTACGCCAGCCTTGTAGCGCTCGTCGGGAAACGGAGCGTCGTACGCCGCGCCCGCGAGCGGATCGAGCGGACGTGCGCATGCGCTTTCGATGACCTTTGCCACCGGAAACATCTCGACGCTTTGCGAGTAGCGTTGCCACGCAAAGAAGGCGTCGCCAGGGGATCGGTCGCCTGTCGGAAGGAATGTGTTCGACGCCACGACGCGCGCGAATCGATCGGAATGCTCGGCAACCATGCGTAAGCCAATGAGTCCGCCCCAATCTTGACAAAACAAAGTGCAATTGCGGATGTCCAAGCCCAAGACGAAGGCCGTCATCCAATCCACATGTCGTTGGTACGTGTAGTCGAGCCGATGCACCGGCTTGTCCGAGCGACCAAAACCCACAAGATCCGGTGCAATCACGCGATGTCCCGCGCTCGCGAGAGTCGGGATCATCTTGCGGTACAAGTAGCTCCACGAAGGTTCGCCATGAAGAAGCAGAATCGGATCGGCATTTCTTGGCCCTTCGTCGACGAAATGAATTCGTAACTCATCGGTCACAAAATAATGTGGCTCGAAGGGATACCCGGGCAGGTCAACAAATCGTTCGTCGGGCGTGCGCAGAATTTCCATGGCATCGAATCGTGCACCAACGGCAATCGTCTGTCTTCCGTTGCACCGCGCGTCCCCCTAGAAATCGGGCCCATCCCCAACAAACGACCCAGGGGGCTTCCCCGGCGGGCACACCACTGCCTGCGGCGGTGGCGGATTGCAGGTACGGCCCGGGACGCAGTTAACGTGGCGCACCTTGTGACACAGTTTTTTCGCGCCCGCATCAGCCTCCGCCAGCAGGCGCCTGAGCCTTTCAGGATTGAGGAATGTTCCGGCACCAATGCCTGGGGGGCACTCGATCAGGCGTGGAGGCGGTGGGTTGCATGTTCCCTTATCCGGCGGCGGACAGTTCATCTCCCCAGCCACATCGAGGAAGCACCGCGCTTCCGGAGGTGCCGTTGCGGCGACTATGACTACGCTTGCATCAACAGTGGCAATCGCAGCGTCTACCGCCAACTCGGGTGGTGGGAGCAAACTTTCGGCCGATGGCGGCGGGACGAGGATGGTTCGCGTTGCACCCGATTTGTTTTCGCAACCGGTTACAACCACGACGACAAACGATGCGGCAAGCGTTCGCGGGATTCGAGGGGCCACAGCGCTAGCTTACTCCAGTCAGATGACGGGCGGCGCGGATAGCTGTCTCTTTTCGACCGCGAAGGCAAGCTCAAGCCGAACTAAGAACAAAGTCGAAGCGCGCGACGAGCAGCGAGTTTTCGCGTCGCACGTCCATCACGAGCGACGGATGGATGAACGGGTCTGCTTTGTTATACGGATCGCCAGGGAAATAGAGTTGAGTCGTAAAGTCCGAAACGCCTTCGTTCCGTAGCTTCACGTGAATGTGCGCAGGCCTGTACGTTTTTCCGTTGAGGTACCGACCCGGCACAATGGTGCGAATTCGGTAGTTTCCGTTTGCGTCGGTGCGAACCTTTCCCCGAAGCAAGTACGCATCCTCGCGCTGCATACTCCCATCGTTGTCGTAATGACCTTCATGGTTTGCTTGCCACACGTCGAGTTCAACTCCGGCAAGTGGACGTGAGCAGTCTTTTGTCATCACACAACCTTGCACTACGAGCCGTGTTCCAACGGCATTCGAACCCGCCAGGTCAACCCGCTCGGGCGCGCCTGCTCTGTAATAGGGGCCTTCAATGTTGTCATGCGTGAGTTTGCACACGGGCTTCGATGTGGGTGCATCGGCAACCGAATAGTCCGTTCGCGCTTGCGCAAGCAGCGGCGAGGGTTCGGGTCTACAACCAACGATGGGCGCAGTCGTTGCGAGGAGCCCAACGCCAGCGAACCGAAGCGCATCGCGACGCCCGACCTGATGCGATTTGCTAGACATGCTCATTGGACGGTTCGGCCACTCAATCGTTGGATTTTGACTAAGCGTATTTTCTGAATTTCATTATGAATCCACGCTTCATAATGAAATGACGCCCCGCTTCACGGCAAATCCGTAACGCTCGTGTCCCCGAATACGTACCGGTCGAGGAAGCGATCCGTCAGCTTGTACGCCTTCAAGTTATTTTCGGTTTTCGTGAACCCGTGACCCTCGTTTTCGAGCACGAGGTAGTGAACCGGCACGTTTCGTTGCTTCAACTCCGCGACGATTCGGTCCGATTGATCCTTTTTCACACGTGCGTCTTTGTCACCCTGCACCACAAGCAACGGACGCTTCATGTTCGCGACGAAGTGCGCAGGTGACCTGTCATGCTGATACTTCGCGTGACTCGGATTTTTCGGATCGCCGAACTTCTTGAAAATGAAGGCAGAGGCCGAGGCCCAGTAGGGCGGGAAGCTCTCTACAAGCGTCTTGAGATCCGACACACCAAAAAAGTCGACGTTGGCGACAAATTCATCAGGTGTAAACGCTTCGGCAACGAGTGCCATATAACCGCCGTAGCTTCCACCCATCACGACCACTTTGTCAGACGCAACGTTTGCGTTCTTGACGAGCCAATGCTTGCACGCCACCACATCTTGCAGCGGACCTCCGCCAAGATCCATGTTGTCGAGCTTGCTGTAGCTCTTTCCGTAACCGGTTGAGCCCCGAACGTTGGGAACGAGCACGGCGTATCCCTTCGACACGAAGTACTGACGCGAAGGCGCGAACGAACGCCGCGACTGCGAAGTCGGTCCACCGTGCACGTCAATGATGGCTGGAAATGGTCCCACTCCGGCTGGTCGATAGAGAAATGCCGGCACAGACTTTCCGTCGAACGACGGAATGCGCACGGACTCGCCCGCCACCATTGAATGACCTATCAGCGATTTTGGGAGAACGTTAGCCAGTGGGGTTGCACTCTTCGCAACCATGTCCATGACATAAATGGAGGAGGGGGCTTCGTCGCCCGTGAGCGTTACACCGAGGTATCGATCGCTCTTCGAGAACTCGAGCGGAACCCACGCACCTTTTCCTTTTGGAGATGGAAGCACCACGTCCTTGTTCGAAGTGAGGTCGAAAAGAGCTGCCTTGTTAAGGCCATCCTCGTTCGTGGCCGTGACGAAGTACCTGTAGGTCTTCGAAAGGCCTGCGTCTTCGACGTCCCACGCGTCTTTGTGTACGAGTTTGCGCGTCTTGCTCGCAAGATCGATTGCAAAGAGTTCAGTGAATTCACCGTTCTCATCGCTTGTGATGTGGAGGCTCTTTGCATCTTTGGAAAAACTTTTGGCCTCGAACGAAATATCACCCTCGTGCTTCGTTAAAAGAACGGGTGCGGCGGCGTAGCGCTCCAATAGGTACAGATCACTGTTTGCCTCTGAGTGCGTTTCGCCCAGGATGAATTTCTTGTGATCGCGACTCGCGGTCGCAAACGAAAGCTTGCCCGATGCCTGCCAAAGGATGGTGCTCTTCTTCGTCTTCACATCGTATTCGACAAGATCGAGAGCCTTGTCGTTGCGCGCGCTCGACAGGTACAAAAACGTCTTTCCGTCTGAAGCCCACTCAACAAATTGTGTGCGCCTGCCCTGCGGCATCTCAGGAACGAGCTCGTGAGCTTGCGAGCCCAAGCTGTCTGTCGCGTACAGGCGCGGAAGCTCATCGCCGCCCCGATCCGCTTCGTACACAAGAAGATCTTCCGACGGCGAGAACGAAAGCGAGTGAACGAACCCTTCGGAGTGGGTCACCTGAAGTGGCGTGCCGGACGCTGCGCCGATCGGCTTTACCCAAACATCGATGCGCCCGCCTTCGTCCGACGCGTATGCCACGAGTCGTTCATCATGCGAGAAGGACACCATCGGAAGACCGCTGCGCGAAAATGCAGGCATCCTACGAATCTTGTAATACTCCTCGAGGGCAACGGGTGCCTTTGGGGCGGTCGAGACTGCGGAGGCAGGCGCGGACAAATGAGCCGTCGTGGGGGCGGTGGAGGCGGAATTGGTTGCACCGCAAGCCGTGAGCAGGAGCCATAGAGCGGATAGCCGAACGTTCATGCAGCGGAGCGTAGTGCGACGCCCCGCATGTGCAAGCGACAACCGCGGTTTTCGATTCGACTTCGGAGCTTCTGCATTCGAACGTCGATTCGCGTTAGACTCCGCGCACGATGGCGCGCCCACTCCGTGGAGAACCTCGAAGTACGCGATTGGTCTCACGCCGCAATGCACTCGTCGCCCTTAGCAGCGTCCCACTCACCTCCGCGTGCCGCCACTCCACAACACCATCCCCAACGCCATCCCCTTCTCCTCCCACAGGTGCTGCCATGACACGGCCCATGTCTCTCCAAGGCAACCATGTTCCCGAAGCGCTCCCGTTCGCACCGAAGGCACTTTCTGGTCTCTCGGAAAAACTGATCACGTCTCATTACGAAAACAACTACAAGGGCGCGGTTAAAAACCTCAACCGCGTCGAAAAAGACCTTGCGCAAGTAACCGCGGAAACACCGCCGTTTGCGGTTGCAGCTCTGCGTGAGCGCGAGCTTTTGTTCCGAAACTCGAAAGGGTTGCATGAGGCGTACTTCGGCAATCTCGGCGGAGTCGGTCGTCGCTCGGGCCCCATCGAGGGTGCCATCACCCACGCATACGGAAGCGCGGCCCGTTGGGAGGAGCACTTTCGCATGACGGGCGTTGGTCTTGGAGGAGGGAGCGGGTGGGTCGTCCTTGCATTGGAACTCGACACCAATATGTTGCGCACAGTTTCGGCAGCCAATCATACTCAGGCACTCGCCATGTCGTGCCCGCTGTTGGTGCTCGACATGTATGAACACAGCTATCAAATGGACTTTGGTGCCCACCATGCGCGCTACATCGACGCATTTTTTTCCAATGTGAACTGGGACCATGTCAATCGGCGCCTGGAGCGCGCGCAACGTGCGTTTGAAATGTTGCGCACGTAGGGCTCCGCATGCCCGTCGACACCGAACCTGATCTCGTAACCGACAAGGTATTATTTCGCGACGCGTGCCTCGTGTGGCTCAAGATCGGTCTCCTTGGCTTCGGCGGACCGGCGGGTCAAATTGCGCTCATGCACAAAGAACTCGTCGAGCGACGCAGGTGGATTGATGGCACGCGCTTCTTGCACGCACTCAACTACTGCATGCTCTTGCCCGGCCCCGAGGCGCAACAACTTGCCACCTACATCGGCTGGCTCATGCACCGCAAAAAGGGAGGTGTTGTTGCGGGGATCCTGTTCGTGCTTCCCGGTTTCTTTGCAATCTTAGGTCTCAGCATTCTCTACACCGAACTTGGAAACGTGCCCTTGGTGGCAGCTATTTTCTTTGGGCTCAAAGCGGCGGTCTTTGCCATCGTGATCGAGGCCGTGCATCGCATTGGCAAGCGCGCGCTAAAGAGTCGACTGCTCGTGAGTGTTGCAGCGTCGGCGTTTGTTGCGATCTTTTTCTTCGATGCATCGTTTCCATTCATTGTGCTCGGCGCCGGAATTCTTGGATTGCTCGCGAACCGATTTTGGCCGGGCTCGCTTCCACAATCCCATGCAACCGCGTCGGCCATCGAGCCAGACTCCGTGGTGGGTCGCATGGCCTTACGCGGCGAGCTTTCGCACACAACCCCGTCTCTTCAACGGACCCTGAGGGTGTCGCTTGCGTGCGTACTCCTGTGGGTGGCTCCTGTCTTGATTCTTCGCGAAGTCTTTGGACCGGGGTCGATCCTGGTCAACGAAGGCATGTTCTTTTCAAAGGTGGCGGTCACCACGTTTGGAGGCGCTTACGCAGCGCTTGCGTATGTCGCGCAACAGGCGGTCGAGATCCACGGTTGGCTCCGGCCCGCTGAAATGGTTGATGGGTTAGGCCTGGCCGAAACCACGCCGGGGCCGCTCATTATGGTGCTCGAATTCGTCGGATTCTTAGGGGCCTACCGAAGTCCCGGTGCGCTGCCCTCACTCACAGCGGGCACACTGGGAGCAATTGTTACAACGTGGGTAACATTTGTGCCGTGCTTCTTCTGGGTTTTCTTGGGCGGTCCCTATGTGGAATCGGTGCGAAACAATCGCTCCCTTGTTGCGGCGCTCTCCACGGTTACAGCCGCCGTTGTCGGTGTCATTTTGAATCTCGCGATTTGGTTCGGACTTCACGTGCTCTTTCGCCGGATTGACGTGCATCATGCACTAGGCACACGGCTGCTG
>JAHFDX010000208.1 GCA_023248785.1 Myxococcales bacterium | reverse complement strand
GACGATGGGAATGTCCGTGCCCGCTGGGAGCGCTTTCGTGAGCGAAAAGGTTCCCTTTGAGTCGGTGAGCGTGGACGACATCGACCCTTCGATTTTCGAGCACGCGTCACACGTTGCTCCCGTGACGATGGGGGCAAGCACGGGATCCCGCTTCGTCGGGATGTAGACCACCACGTTATAGAGTGGATAGTTGCCACCCGGATCGTAGACCGCCCCCGAGATCGTCGTTTCGGAACCGGGTGGGCAGCTGGGCACTTCGCACGTAAGATCGAGGCAACCGCTCTTTGGGTCGATGACAAAACCCGCGTCGACCGCCGTCCCCGCGGACGCATCAGACTCGGCAACGTCAACCGCCGGAGGGCGGAACCTCGAGTCGTTCGTCGTCGTGGTCGAGCAGCTGACGAGGCCGCTCGTGAATGCGACCAGGCCCAACAGGCGAAACGCAGGTAGGCTCAAGGCCCCCGCAGATAGTCTCCACTCCATGCGCGCCTTATACCCTGACGCGCGACACTTGCAATCCAAGGGAGAAGCGCGAGTTTCGTACGCAGCGCGGATCTGTTTCGCGCCAGCCCGAGGACGACCGGCTGAGCCTTAGCGCCGATTACTTGATGTCGTCGACCTTGCCGATCCATGAAAATGGGGGCTTGTGCTTCTCGTTGGGAAGCGAATTAGTGCACGGCGTGCCGTCGCTTCGCTTCTTGCCGTCCGGGCACGTCTGCAGGAGGCATGCATCACGGCGCCTGCCGATGGTGCTCTGGTCCTCCATCGGGCCCATCACGCCTCCCTTCGTGCACTTCGCCACATCCGCGGCTGTGTGCGTGACAGGCATGCCCTTCTTGGCACGCGTGAACCACCGATCGACATGCGCTGCGATCACCTTATCGGCGATGTCCTTGCGCCCCTGCACTCGCGCCAAACGGGCCGAGAGGAACGTGTCGAAGAGGTCTGCGGTTGCGAAGACTGCATCGACCGCAGCCCGCTTCACATAGGTCGAGATGTAGGGGACGTTGCGCGTGTCGCCCTTCAGCATTGCGGCGAGTTGAGTTTGCTCAACGTTTGTAACACCTTTGTTCCAAATGATATCGCCGTGCTCCGCATGGTGACTTCCTGTCAGGAAGTCCTGGGCCCGATAGATTTTTTCGAGCTCCCGCGATTGAAACTCATGCGAGTGCTCTTGGTAGACATCGCTCATGCATCGGTAGGACGCCACATCGACGACGATTGAACTGATGGCGCGGCCTTGGCTGTCCCATTTCGTGAGGCGCGTCGCATGCTCGGTGCTGAAGGAGTCTTGAAGTAGGTGCATCGCGCGACCGAGCAAGAAATAGCTCATAGGAACGTCGTGATACACTTCGCGGATAATTCCACCGTCCGTGATGCTGGAGGTCCACGTTTCAAGGCTGTTAACCGCCATGTTCACGAGGTACTTGTAGGTCGCGACCCCTCCGTTGAGTGCGTCTGTACGTCCGGTTTCCCCCAGGTCGCGTTCCATTCGCAGGAAGTGGTCATACATGATCTTGTCTTGATCTTGGGCGACCGCCTGGAAACACTTGAAGTCCGATGTGCCGGGCGCCACGTTGAAGCCCATGATGTCGACCCAGCGGTTGCCAAGCACCACTGCACACAGGCGCGGGTCCGTCGCTCCGTATTTCGTCCAGCAGTGCGCACTCTCGGACTTCTGATGCATGGTGAGGGTGGGCTTGGGAAGCGAACGATAGCCGAGCGAATTGTGCGAACCGAGCACGGTAACCGCCTCATGCCCAATCGGAAAAACCGGCGAAAATTGTGAGAACGCCGACGCTGAGCCCGAACTCAGCAAGAATGCACACGCGACTAGTCCATTAATTTTCATGGTTCCCCTCGCAAGACCTTCCCAGTTGCTCGTTAGACGCCGCCTCCAAGAATTGTACGCGCCAAAATCACTACGGATGCATACGCATTTGAGTTTACCGACATGCGCTCCAACTCCCTCACTCGGGTGGTAAAATATCTTACCCGGCAGATCAGCCTTCTTTTGGCGACGCAACGATCACCAAACAAATGATGCGCTCAACCGCCTTTTGCGGCGCAGCAACCCCGCGGTGAACCACCCAGCGACCAGGCACCGCACATATCAGAGGCCACCCGAAGTCGGCCACGCATACTCACATCCCCACCGCTCTGCGATGCCCGATCTCTATCACGCTAAGGTACGCTGCCTCCTCATGCGGCGAGCCGCCTTTCTGTTTATCGCCGCCACCGGATGCGCGGCGCCGAAGGGACCGGCGAAGTTCTCAGCGACCGTGGAATCGTATCACGAAGGTGCACGAATTGCGGTCGTGGGCGACATGCAACGAACGGCACCGACGCTCGAATTTTGGCGCGAACAAAACGACGGCGAGCGAAGGCAGGTGGTCGAAGCCATTGCCGAAGCCAAACCTAGCCTCCTTATGGTTACCGGCGACAACGTCTTCAACGGCGGTTCACATGCGCAATGGGAGTCGTTCGACGAGTTGACAGCTCCGCTCCGAAAGGCCGAAGTCCCCGTCGCCACGGCCTTCGGAAATCATGAATATTGGGTTGGCCTGCAGAGAGCTGAGGCACACGTCTTTCCACGTTTTGCACTCAATGCTGGACGACACTGGTTCACGATCCCGTTTGGACCCCTGCGGCTTGTGGTTCTCGACAGCAACGAGAGTGAATTGACGCCTGTGCAGTGGTCATCCCAAGCCACGTGGTTCGCGGGCACGCTCGAGATGTTCGATCATGACGACGGCGTGCGTGGCGTGGTTGTGCTCTTTCATCATCCACCATTCACGAACAGCTCGGTAACGGGCGATGAGATCGACGTTCAGGAAGCGTTTGTGCCACCGTTTAAGCGCGCACACAAGACGATCGCGATGCTCAATGGTCACGTGCACAGTTACGAACGCTACATGCGCGACGGGAAGACGTACGTGGTAAGCGGCGGTGGTGGCGGTCCGCGCGCGCGATTGAAGATTGGTGACGGGCGACGTCATAAGGACGATCAGTGCAGCGAACCTGCACTGCGCGATTTTCATTTTGCGCTGTACACTGTCAACAAGGAGGGCGTGAGCACGGAGGTGCGTGGCCTGCCAAAGGGTGGAACTGTATGGCGGGTGCTCGATCGCTTCGACCTTCAATGGCCCGCCCTCACGCACGTCATCAGCGCAAACGCGAGGGGACGCCTGGTGCACTGATGCACCACCCCGTGCGGCTTTGTTGTGAGTGCACGGAGACGCGAAACGGCTTGAAGAACGAGCCTTCTCTCTCAAAGTGAGGGCGAACGCTCTGTGCGTCTTACCGGAGAACGAATCATGAGGACTTTTACTATGCTTGTTGCGGTCATTGCATTGGCGAACGGATGCGGCGTGCACAGCGAACCTGGTGGCGGTGATGACGGTAGCGAGAGCCCGAAGAAGACCTCGTCCGGGTCGTCTGGATCATCCGGATCGTCGGGGAGCTCAACCCATGCGAGCTCATCAAATAGCTACACGTGCACGATCAACAGCAACACCTACGAGTGCAGCAGCGATGACGCATGGGTGAAGTGCGCGACGAAGGGTGACACTGGCGGGTGCACGAAGAAGTAGATGTGAGCTGCGGGTGCTCCGTGCGGCGTGCACACTGAACCCCGTCCGTGCTTGTTCAATCCCAGACCACCGGGACCTTGTACTGACACAGCATGGGATCGGACGAAACAATGACGAGGTCCTCGACGATCGCCTGCGCGACAAGGAGTCGATCGAACGGATCGCGATGGTGTGGCGGCAGCACCTTCACAGCGTCCGCATGACGAATCAGTACGGGGAGCTCTATGAAACCGTAGTCACGCAGAACATCCTCGACGGGACTCTTCGCGATGATCTTTTTCAACGTGCTCTTGATTGCAATTTCCCAAGCGACCACGGCGCTCACGTAGACGACATCGGCGCGTTCAATACGGCGGACGACCGCACGCGCAAGCTCCCCCGTGTCCCACCAAATGAGGGCATGTGTATCGAGGAGTAACTTCAACGCCCATCGCCCCCTTCGAATAACCTCATTAATTCCTCCGAAAGCGGCTCATCGAACCCTTTCCTCATTTTGAAGCGACCCTTGCCCTTGCCGGGCTTGCGCAGCCTCGCCTCAGGCGCCCCGAGAGGAACAATCTTGGCGCGGGGCTTACCGGCTCTCGCCAGCACAATCGTCTCACCCCGCGCGGCGCGCTCAATGAGCTCGGGCAGATGCGCTTTTGCCTCGGCCACGTTTACTGTCCTCATAGATTCAATCTGTAATGAATGACCAAGTTGGTCAAGTCGCCCCGGAAGTAGTGCGCGCCGCTCGCTCGCCTACCGATCCGTGATCGGCAACTACACCACCTGCAAGAGCTGCGACGCGGTTGCGTCCATATGAACCACTGGGCCATGGCACGGGATCAGCACACTCGGTGGTGCCTTGCGAATTTCCTTCGCAAGCCACGATTTGACGGCCGCCTTGTCCTTCATCATGAACATCGCCGCCATATTGTTGAACTTAAGGCCAGGACCGCTGTTGCTCAGCTTGAACATCATCCGAAAGATCGGGTTCTTCGGAAGCTTCGGAATGTTCATCACCACGTCGGTGACATACCAGTACAAGCCCTTCGATGTCTTCGCGCGAACGAACACCTCGCCCGTCTTGAAATGTGGAATGTCGATAAACTCGATGCCATCGCGCTTGAGCACGCTCGCCTCTGAGAGCGGCACGATTGGATCGATGCCCGTCTTCTTCTTCACCCGCGCGATCGATCGCACGGGGGCCGCAACGACGGCCTGTGGAAAACGGGCGTGCCACTCGGGGATGCCAAGATAGTGAAATGCATTCGATGCGACCAGCGCGCGCACGGGACCGTATGCGGCAAGATCGCCAACGACACCGTCCGACGCGTTAAGCGGAGGACTTACCAAAACGACGCCATCGCCAACGCCAATCGCTAGCGTGTTCGCGAGACCGGGACCGAATGAATATTCGTACGTCAGGATGGGAAGCGTCTCGTCGATAACCTTCCAACCGTTTTTCGTTTGGTTCATGGCGGCCGACGCTACTGCAGCGAGGCCCTCGAAACGAGGGGTAATTCGATGCACTCGCCGCGAACGCGTGCGTAGGGAAGGCTACTTGGAGGATCCGCTCGTGCTTGATGCGGTGCCTGAACTCGTGCTTGAGCCAGAGTTTGGATCCGAGCTGCTTGACCCCGAACTACCCGAACTAACAGTGTACGACTTGCAGGAGCTCAACTTCTTCCCCACCATGTAGCAATTCGCGTCCCACGACGCGTATTTCTTCTTGCCATCGGCGTTTGTGGTGCACTCCGCTGTGCTCTTGGTGCAGTGCAAATAGTCTTGGTAAGTCTCTTGGCACGCGGCCGGGATGCTCGCTGCTGTCTTGTTGAGACTGTCTTCGCAGGTCTTTTGATCGCTGCCCTCGCAGGCAACAAGGGCTGCACAAAGCGACTGGACAGACGCCCCACTACATCCTTGCGTGGATACCGTGGCCACGATCGCTGCACCTACGGAGGCCGACGCGAGCGCGGTGCGAATAAGGAAACCAACACGCAAGTTAGACGACATGAAAAGCTCCTACGACGCGCTACCCACCTATCCAACCCCTCGTTTGGCATAGGTGTTCACGATCGTCAAGCGGCCCTGACAGCCCGCTGGAAACACTACCGCGCGCGACCGCCAAGCAGTGCCGCGACCGCCATAAGCCCATCGATGTCCGCTTGCTCGAACGCGTCGGGTTCTTCCGAATCCACGTCGAGCACCGCCAATAACGTATCATCTTCTGTTACGATTGGCACAACCACTTCTGAGCGCGTCGTAGACGAACACGCGATGTGATCCGAATCTGCATCGATATCGCGTACCCATTGGACCAATCGCGTGCGCGCGGCCCGGCCGCAAACTCCGCGTGAAAAAGGGATTCTCAAGCAGCCATGCCCTCCTTGGTATGGACCTACCGAGAGCATCTCTTTCGACGTCACTCGATAGAAGCCCGTCCAATGAAAATGGTCGAACGCGTGATGAAGCTCACACGCGGTTGTCGAGAGCATGGAAATCCAATCTGTTTCGTCTTCAATGAGCGACTCAATCTTGGAAAGCACGTCGCGATATTGCTCTTGCCGGGTCATTGCATCGCGACTCTAGCGAACACCAAGCGGCCTGCACGCCCAATGAACGAAATCGGAAAACGTCGCAAACCGTAACTGCGCATCGGGACATTCACCAAAACCGTATTCGACAAACGCAAACGGCACACCGTTGTCGCGCGCTGCGATGTGATCGCCCACCATGTCGCCGACGAATAGCGGCACTCGAAGGTCATTTCGCGCGATGAGCTTGCTGAGATTCTCGGACTTCGAAAGGCCGGTGTTTCCCCAACACTCGTGGTCCGAAAAACAACTGCCAAGGTCGCTCGTTTTGAGAAACGTTTCGATATATCCCGACTGGCAATTGCTCACGATGTAGAGACGATACCGTTCACGCAGGGAAGCAAGGCCCTCGCGAACGCCTTCGTACAGATCACCGCCGAGGTCTGCGATCACACGATTGTCTTCTTCGATGGTGCCGCGGATAAGCGCTTCCATTTGTGCATCGGGCAAGCCATGAAAAACCCGGCGAATGCACTCTGCGTGAGACAGTCCTGTAACGGAACGAACATCGTCTGCGGT
>JAHFDX010000207.1:3932-6720 GCA_023248785.1 Myxococcales bacterium | reverse complement strand
TTGGGAGGAGGCACCGGGTGTGAGATACGCAAGGACAGCTTCACGACCCCCATCTTTGCAGGAGGTGTTCCGGAGGGAAGCTATCCAAACGCTGGGAAATCATGGCGCTTGTCACATGCTCCCTGGGGAAGCGTTAGCAAATGAACGCACGGCCGTGCCGGCACCGTGCACCGAATATGGCTGAGGTGGGGATAGGGGCTGGCGGTGGATTGATCTAGTCACGCTGCCCGGGGGGTTCCTCGCTCCGCTCGGAATGACATGAACGATGGCCTCCGAAATGACACCACTGAAATGCGCTACAGTGCGGGGCCCATGGCGAACGACGTTGGACATGCTGCCGTCGCTGAGATCACGGCGCTGCTCGGGCGCGGTACCGCGTTCGAAGGAAAGCTCATGTTCGAGGGATGCGTTCGGATCGACGGAGCCTTCAAAGGGAGCATTGTAAGCCAGGACACGCTCATCATCGGCGATGGCGCAGACGTTGAAGCGGAGATCGACGTTGCAACAGTTATCGTGCGCGGGGGAACGGTGCGCGGGAACATCCGAGCAAAAAAGTCGCTTGAGCTTCATGCACCCGCCAAGATGATTGGGAGTCTCCATTCCCCCTCTCTTTTTATCGACCGCGGAGTCGAATTCGACGGCACTTGCAAGATGGCACCGGTGGAGTGATGAAGTGGCCACACGCCTTGGGGCTGATGTCCCTCGCGTTGGCGTGCCGCTCTCCCGCAGCGAGTGGAAGGCCGAGTGGAAGAGCGGGGGTGGCAACTTCAAGTCCTTCAGGTCCCTCCGTCGCAATCACGGAGTCGCCATCCATGCTCCACGCGATCCTACCGAAATCAGCTGAGTGGGCGCCCGGCATGACGAAAGTTGCAGACCGAAGCTCACGTGGCCCCCTTCCTTTCGAATGGACGTCCGCGAAGGACGCGTGCCTTCGTGTTGGCATCGGCGCAAAAACCCACGTCTCGGTGACACTGCTCAACGGAGATGCAGGGATCACAGAGCGCGTCGACGTCGGCGCTGTTCCAAGCGCGGGGGTTTGGTGCGTACGCCAAAGCGCAACGGTCCGCATCGAGGCGAGCGGCGACGACCCTGCCTGGATCTTATGGTCAACGCAGCCCTGAGTCGCGCCGCTGGTTTATTGGTCGGACTTCACGAAGGCCTCATGCATGGCCTGTTGCGCGATTTGCACGCGGGGTCGTGGAATCACAGCGCTGATTCGGAGAGGCGTTGCCGATAGGACGAGAGTCTCCACGTGCGCGTTTTTTAGCGCGTCGATAAAACGCGGAATTAACCCGGCGCGGGCCGTCAATCCATCGCCCACCACACTCACGAGTGACGAAGTTTCTTCAAGCGTTCCACGCCTCCACATAGCCGCAAGTTTTTCGCGGACGATAGGCCAGTCGGGAACGTTGAGCAGAGGAATCACACATGACAATTCGCTCGTGCCTACGTGAACATCGAGCAGTGGAAGTGCACAATCCGCGGTTTGCGCAAACCACTCTGCCGCTGCTTCGAGCGGCAAGCGCACATACGCCACGCGTTCAAGACCCACAACGGCGCGCACGTTCGAGCCTTCTGCCAATTCCTCTGCAATCGTTTGCCGAGGAGCCGCCCCGGGATCTTCCCAGGGGTCGGAGGTTCGCCTTGCAAAGATCTTGATCTTTGCACGCCGCGCCCACTCGACCGCTTGAGCGTTGAGCACCTTCGCTCCCGCTTCGGCCATCTCTTGGAGAGTCTGCAACCCCATCAACGAAAAATGCACTGCATCTGTTACAATTCGCGGATCGCCGGAAAATACGCCGTCCACGTCACTGTAGATTTCACAGCGCTCCGCTTCGAGAGCCGCCGCAAGTGCGACTGCAGTCGTGTCGGAACCACCTCGCCCAAGCGTCGTGATTTCGCGCTTGTAGCTCATGCCTTGATACCCAGCGACGATGACAATTTTCCCGCGCACGAGTTCGTCCTCGATGCGATGGGGGCGCACTTCGAGGATGCGTGCGTCGAAATGGCGATCGTTGGTGAGAATTCCCGACTGACTCCCCGTAAAACTGATGGCCAGCTCGCCACGCGCTGCAATGGCAATCGAAAGAAGCGCCATCGACACGCGTTCGCCGGTCGACACAAGCATGTCGAGCTCGCGACGCGGGGGTTCCGCACCTTCCCCCGATGCGTCTTTGGCCAACCTGAGAAGCCCATCGGTGGTTTTACCCATCGCACTGACAACAACCACCACGTCGTTTCCGGCGCGTTTTGCTGCCACTACTTTGTCAGCCACCGCGCGGATGCGATCGATGTCGGCGACGGAACTTCCGCCATACTTTTGAACAATGATCGGCATCTATCGCAGCGCGCTCAGCGCACCGCCTCAACCGCTTGGGCTAAGTCTTCATCCGTTTGGCCGGCGCCGCCAATCCACCGAACGACACCCGTGCGATCGATCACAAAGGTGGTTGGCATTTCAGTGACGCGAAATCG
This sequence comes from Myxococcales bacterium, assembly GCA_023248785.1. Taxonomy (GTDB): domain Bacteria; phylum Myxococcota_A; class Polyangia; order Polyangiales; family Polyangiaceae; genus JAHFDX01. The sequence goes on along the minus strand of JAHFDX010000207.1, from coordinate 4,245 downwards.
TCCGGAGTAGACGTTCGACCCATCGTGAATCACAGGAAAACTCAGCGAGAACGTGTTGACGACCTTTTGCGCGAGCTGTCGGCTCTCGTCTTCGCTCACCCCGAGAAAGAACACATCCGGGTATTTGCGATGCAAGGATTCGGTCGCGGGAAGTGTGCGCTTGCAAGGTTCGCAATAGTCCGCGAAGAACTTGATAACGACCGGCTTTCCTTGAAGTGCGGTCGCGACCAGCGCATTTCCGTCGAGCAACTGACGGGCTTTCACTTCCGGGATGGCATGGCCGAGCAGCGGGTGTGCGGCAGAAACGGGAAAG
>JAHFDX010000207.1:0-3922 GCA_023248785.1 Myxococcales bacterium | reverse complement strand
CCCCCCCCCCCTCCCCCTCCACAAGCTGCGGCCATCCAAGCAAGCAAGCACACTGCAGCGCGTCGCATCATGAATCCAATTGTCCTCCGCTCCGTATTCGGAAGGCAACTACGCCGAAGCCGCCGGCCACCCAAAGGATCCGCGAACGCGATTCCCAGGCGAAAGCGCGCACGAGTCCGTCCGCGTTGTCATCCTTTGTCGAAGTCCCTACAAATCCGGCCTTTCTGGGCTGTTCATCGTCGACGATCAGCCACAGGGCCGATGCGTCGAGCGCACGCTCATAATCGGCATATACAAATGCTCCGTCGTCCAGAAATTGGCCGAGTGCTCGCCTTGCCTCAACCGATTTTTTGTTTTCGGGCGGGCTGATCAACGTGAGCGACGAGCTCAACGCAACGCCAATGCGCAACGGCTCATGCGACAGCATAATGGCGTGAACATCCGCGGGTACGACCTCAAACGATGCAACAATGCGTCGTTCGCTGGGCTCGTACACTTCAACCGCACCGCTCGAGCGCAGCCAGAGAAGCGCTGTTTGCGCGGATGAAAGAAAGCTCACACCCTCGACGATCTGCGTAAACGTCCCTGACGCGTCGTGCCTCAACACGGCTCCGGTGGACGTGCGAACAAAAATCTCACCGTTGGCACCTACAACGCTTGCACCGTTCGTGACGGCTGTTATTGCGAACTGAAGAGACCCTTTCGCCGAAAGATGCAGTTCGCCGCTTCCATCAATCACGGCAACGCGATCCGCGCTCGAGGCGACGGACACAATTTCCGCCGCGAACGACCCAACGGTATCGCACGCGCCGTCGTGATCTAAGCGAAACAACGTCGCACCCTCGGCGGCGAGAACGCCCCGAATATAAGTGCACATCGTTGTTACATTTCGTACGGGGAACGCGAGTCCGAGGGGGGCGAATGCATGCCGTTCAAACGACTGATTCCCCACGTTCGACTCGGGATCACCTTCCTCGTCCGAATCAAGAGCGGGCAATTCCGACGCAAGTTCCACGTCCCACGCATCCTGCGGACCTTCCTCCCCGGTGTCGATATTCACGAACGCATCCTCCGCGGGCAGGCCGTCATCGATGCGCTCATCGATCGAGTCATCGCGCGCATCCTCTTCCGGAACATCATCGAGCGCTGAAGTGATCTCGAGCTCAGCTTCGTTCCGATCGTTGTCAGAACCGTCGTCTTCCTCTAAGGCTTCGTCGAGAAAATCGAGCTCAGCCGGAATCGCATCATCTCCGTCGTGAGGTTCGTCTGTCAGATTCGGGAGTGACTCGTCCGAATCAGGGGGTAGCTCGTCGTCGCCATCGAGCAACGGGAGGGGATCGAGATCGTCGTCAGAGGGCCGCGCAGTCACCGAGCCGAAGGGTATCCAATTTTTAAAAGATTCGGACAAGATGCGGAGAAAATCAGGACAAATCGATGTTTTTATGCAGGACTTGCCGCCGGCTCTGGCTCGCGCATACGGTACTTCACTCCCGAATGCGCCTGCTCATCCTCTCGCGGAATCACTCGCTTTACTCGACCAGCCGCCTCGTGCTCGCGGCGCGCTCGCGCGGGCATGAGGTGACGGTCGCAGACCCCCTCGCCATGCGCATCGTGGTCACACGGGGCATGCCCTCGATGTTCTTGGGAGCGGAGCCGATTTCGGAGTTCGACTTGGTGATTCCGCGCATTGGTGCGTCAATCACGAACTATGGGCTCGCGGTCGTGCGGCAATTCGACATGATGGGAATCCCCGTGCTTAACACGGCCGTCGCGATTGCACGATCGCGCGACAAATTGCGCGCGATGCAGCTCTTGACCAAAAAGAACCTCGATGTCCCCGTGACCGTATGCGCGCGAACACCCGATTCGATCGAGCAGGCTTTGGAAATCGTGGGTGGCACACCGGTGATTGTGAAACTCCAACAGGGCGCCCAGGGCATCGGCACCATGATCGCAGAAACGCCGAACGCGGTGACGTCCCTTCTCGAAACGCTGTGGGCGATGGGCCAAGACATTTTCTTGCAGCAGTACATTGGTGAATCAAAAGGCCGCGACTATAGGGCCATTGTCGTTGGTGGGCGCGTCGTTGCGGCGATGCGTCGTCAGGCGCGTCGAGGTGAATTCCGTTCGAACCTCCATCGCGGTGGGATTGGCCTGCAGGCCGACTTAGATCCACGCTACGTGCGCGCCGCAATTGAAGCGACGCGTGTGATGGGGCTCGAAGTGGCCGGCGTGGACATGCTCCGATCGCGGACGGGGCCAAAAATCCTTGAGATCAATAGTTCCCCGGGACTCGAAGGCATCGAGCGGTCGACCGGTATTGATGTCGCGGGTGCCATCATTGCGCATGCTGAACGGCACGTTTTGAAACGTCACAAGAGACGAGCGCGACGAGATGTGGTCATCGAAGATGAAAGGCGATTGCGAAGAATTCGCCCCGAGGTGGGAGCATCCCTATCCGTAGCCCGAAAACGTTGACACATGCTACGCGCCGAACGAACTCAAAACATCGAAGTCTGGACGCTCGATCGACCCGAAACCAAGAACGCGCTGAGCTTCGACATGTTGCGCGGACTCGATCACGCACTACAGCGGGCTCGCGCCGACCAATCGCTGCGTGCAGTCGTGATCACCGGTGGCGGCAATGTGTTCGCTTCCGGCGGGGATCTTCGGGAGCTACGAACGCGCCTGTCGCCCGCAGATGCAGAAATCCTCGCCGACGCGGGCCGCCGCCTTTGCGAGGGTTTCGAGCAGTTGCCCATTCCCATTATTGCGGCTCTCAATGGACCGGCCATTGGCGGCGGCGCCGAACTCGCCGTTGCCTGCGATCTTCGTGTTGCAGATGCGTCCGCCCGCCTGTGTTTCAAACATGGCCGAATGGGCGTAACAACGGCGTGGGGAACGTTTCCAAAACTCTTAGCGCTCGTGGGGCCATCGCACGCGGCCTACATGTTGTTCACAGGACACGAGGTATCCGCACAAACCGCATTTGCATATGGCCTCGTCGACTCCTACGTCGACGAGGGCACTGCCGAAGTGACCGCAGTTGCGTGGGCGCTCGACATCTCGCAGAGCGCCCCGCTCGCCGTGTCCGAGTTCAAGCAGATGCTCAAAGATGCTGCGTTTTCGTTTGCCGAACAACGCGCGCGCGAACGCGAGCGGTTTATCCGTACGTGGGCAAGCGAAGATCACCGAGAGGCCATCGAGGCATACTTCGAACGCCGCAAACCGGTCTGGTCGGGCAGGTAGCGGCCGGGACCGTCGAATTACTCCGGACCGAAGGCGAAGAGTTCGTTGGGCATCACTGGATCAACGTCGGTTCGCACCACAGTCATGCCCTCCATCCTGAGACGACGCGTACAATCCACAGCCGTCTCCGCGGACGCACGAACCAGGGTGAAGTAAAATTCTGCGTTCTTTTCGTAGCGCTGCGCTTCGGTCAATTCATTGCGACGGTATGACGCGCGCGCGTGAGTCACCCACATTACGAGCCGTCGTTGCGCACGCTCACTCGTGGCGCGCGCCGGCGTCAGGCATGGGACCTGGTGGTGTTTGCGATCGTTTGTAACCGCGGCAGTATAGAAATGATGCGTGCGCTGGTCGAAACGTTCAGCGTCATCGATCAGGGCGTCGAGGCGCTTCATCGGCGAGTCCGACGCATGCGATCCCGCGTTGGGCTGTGCACCCGCGCCCTTTACGCCGAGCATCGAGAGCGCAAACGTTCCAAGAAGAAGGAGGGTTTTCACGACACCTACTGAGATGCATGTGCCGCCTTCGTCATTCAGCTCGCGCTCAGAAATTCCATAGCTGCGCGATGGATTCGCCGGCTCTATCCCCTCACGGCGAACGCGATCTACCTCGCCCATGAAGCGCTCGAGTTCATCGTCTGTCGTAAAAAAATGAGGGCTGACGCGCATACCGC
>JAHFDX010000206.1 GCA_023248785.1 Myxococcales bacterium | reverse complement strand
ATTTCGCTCACCGTTCAACTGATTGGACAAAAGCAGAGTGTCGCTCGAGCGAGCATCCATCACGGGCACGTTTCGTCTTAACACCGCACGGTCGCGAAACAGCGCGTTGAGCACCGGCAGGTCTGAACCTCGAATTGCAAGCCACCGCCGCTCGTCTGCCGAAGCGTTCAACCATGCGTCTGCTGCGCGGACATCGGCCATTTTTGTTGCCGAGGCCACACCCGCATAAACGGCACCACGCGGATCGATCCCGAGAAGGGCAAGCTCCTCGTGTTGGCGATGGAGGCGCGCGTACGTATCGAAGACGCCCTTTGGCGAAAGGTGATTGGCAAGCCCCGGGTAGTAGCCAAAGCGGAGAACAGAAGCGGCAACCGCAGCCGAAATCATGATCGCCCCGCCTCGTCCGAGCACCTTTGCCCGAACGCTCATGATCCGATCCGACGCAAGCCATGCAGCCGTAGCTCCACCCACGAGAATCGCCGCGGTGGCCACCATGTAAATGTGTGCGGAGCGTTGGAAGCTCTCAGGAACAGAGACGCCGGGGAGGGCAAACGCCGCAAGCCCCTTTTCCGGCAACTTCTCAAAATCGCGCACAAGCAATCCGGCAAAGCACCCAACCGAAAGAAGCCACAGGAGTGACGGACGATCACCCTCGTCAAAATCGCGAAGCACAACGGCAACAGTCGCAGCGAGTAAGTAAGGAGCAACGAAAGGCGGAGCAGCACCCCAAAGCGCCGCCAACGAATGAACACCGTACGCAACGGACAGTCCCGATATGAGAAGCAAGCGAACCATGATTGCGTCGGTCGATTCTCGTCTTGTTCGAAACAGGTGACCGAATGCGACGGGCAGTAGCGCGCTCCAGGGGAAGGTCGCATGCCCGAGCTGCGCAATGCACGAATCGAAAGTGGCGGATGACTTCGAAACTTTGAAGCCAAGCCAAAAGGCCACATCCGTCGCGCCGGGACGAAGGCACATGACAATTCCAAACAAGACGGCGGCGAGTCCGAGCACAAAGACAAACGCAAAACGGATATCGGCGCCGCGATCGTCGGAAACGAGTCCGAGTAGTTTGGCCAGGGGCCACGCGACGCCAACCCCTAACGCTGGAATCGCCACACCAAAAAGCACACCAAGGCCCAAGAAGCCTAGACCCAGTCCCAAAAAGCCGATGGCGAGGCAAGCAGCGCTCCTTCGCAGAGCCGCTCGCGGTAATTTGTCACATTCTTTGTTACCAATAACAAAGAGTGCGAGGCCCACGAAGGCAACTGCTCCAGAGGCCATCGTCGTGATGTCGCCCAGCATCGTGCGACCGTGAACGAAGTAGAGCGGCATCGTCGCGAGCGCGACAACGCCATAGATACCGGCACGGCGATCAACGACGCTTGACAGGAATGCGTAGGTCGCAACCGTGCCAAGGATCGCCCAAAGAGCAAACGGAAGACGACCTGCAAACGCATGGGTTCCAAACCATTTGAAGCCGACCGCCATCGACCACATCGGCAATGAACCAAAGGAACCACCCGAACCTTTGGACACGCTCGAGAGCCCCCTCGCACACTCTGCGCGCTGCACCTCAACGGGGTCCCAGATTCCGGAGGCATCAAGGCCATAGACCATAAGAGCAAATGCCCCCGCACAGGTCAGAGCGGCCGTAAAGTTAGGCGGGAACGTTAGCGAGCCACGAGTTGCTCGAATTGGTTGATTGGCCACGCCTGTTTGGGACGCCAGGACGGCCTTATCGGCTCACAAAAGAAATTTGAGCCGATTTGCATCGACCGCGTCTACATAAGGGGTGTGTCGACCTTCGCCTTTCCCTTAACCTCAATGGGTTCCGCCTTGGCTCCCGTGAGCGCCCCGGTGAGCACCGAGACGAGCCTCGCGCAGAGTCGAGGCGATGAAGCGTCCATGCAGCGGGCATTGTACAGGCGCCATGCGCGTTATGTCGCAGGCGTCGTGTACCGACTGCTTGGCAATGACTCAGACCTCGAAGACATTGTGCAGGAAACGTTCATCGCCGCATTCGAAGGTATTCATCGACTCAGCGACCCAAGTGCCGTGCGCCCCTGGCTTGTAACCATCGCGGTTCGGCATGTACGCCGAGTGCTCGCGCAGCGACGCCGCCGCCGGTTCTTTTTTTTCCAGGCAGCTGAAATGTCAGCGCGCTCATCCGACCCGCGCGATCTTGAACCGATTGATGATCTCGCCGACGCGCTCCAACGCTTACCCGCAGACCTTCGTATTCCTTGGGTTCTGGCCCGAGTTGAGCACGTCACTTTGCCGGAGGTTGCAAAACTCTGCGACGTGTCCCTTGCGACCGTAAAGCGGAAGATTAGCGACGCCGATGAACGCATCGAGAGGCGGATCAAAAGGAGACTCTCCCCGTGAGCGAATCGATTCGCGCTGAAGGTTTTGAATGCAACGTCCCGTGGGATAGCGCTCGGGCCGAGCGAGTGTTTGCTCGTGCCATTCGCGTTCACGCCGATCGGCGCACAAGACGACGACGCTTGCGAACGCTTGCGGCGGCTGCGCCTTTCGTGCTGGCAACGTTCGTTATGATTTTCGGCGTCGGGGCCAGCGCGATGTCGAAAAATGGATCAAATTCCATTACAAATGGAGCTGATCAAACGCCCGGCCCGAACCTATTGATCCAACGAGATAGCGCTCCCGGCGACGGAGGATACGAAGCGGCTATGCGCTAAGGTATCGAGCCCATTGTCCTACACAAACATCTAATCCTCTTCGCCCTGGTGTCCGTGCGCCCTCGCGGCGCTGCGCTCGATAAGCCATTGTCGAGCATGCTGCCTACGCGCGAGCTGCGAGTCCCGCAAGCGCTCGAGTTCCTGGATGGGAAACCACACTCGCACGAGGACGACGGTGAACACCACGTTATCGAAAGTCATCAGCGGAAACAGGGCGCTTGGCCATACTGCAGCCAGCAGAAAGGATGCGGCGCAAACGATCGCGGGAATCCCGAATCGCGTATCCATCCACACGGCCAGAGCCGTGATCGTCATAAACCATGTCACAATCAACATGAGTAGGCCGTGATGCGGGGACAAGCCCGAAGCCCACGCTCCCGCGGTGACCACAATCTGTGCACAAAGCTGCACGCCAACGCTCCTCGCAATACGACGATTCAACAACGTGCTCGAAAGCGTCTTTCGCGCCCAGAAGAAGAGACAGATCGTAGCCAACAAGAACGCAACGGACAACGCCATCGCGACTGCATGCGAGGGTTGATGGCCGCTTTTCACGCGAATCCACCCAACGACAGGAACGACACTACTGGCTGTCCCAAGCATCATCCCGATCAGCGTTCGGGTGCGCGTCCCAATGGCCGGATCGAGATCTGCCTGAAGACGCCTTGCATGCTCTTCCTGTTCGGTAGCCCTTCGCAGCGCCTGCTCTACCCGACGTACAACCTCTTCCGGGGGCAGCGATACCTCGCGAAGAAGCGTCGCCGCCGAGTTTGCATGGCCTTCCCCAAGCTCGTGTTCAACAACAGCGAGAAGAGCGCGATCAAGTCCCTTTCGCGCAGCATCGTTCTCTGGCCACGCAGCCAGCGCGGAGCGATATCCAAATCGACATTCGCCCAGCATGTTGAATACCGCAAGCGTCCGATCTTCCCCCGGGGGCTCATGCTCGAGCGTATGAAGCAAGTGCGTAAGACTGCGTTTCGCATCCCGTGCGAGCTTTCGTGATCCGCGGTGCCGCAAATACTCGTCAATCGCAAGGCGAAATGCTTCGGCGCTCTCGTACCGATCAACGGGCTCGCGACTCATCGCCTTCGAACAAATACGTTGTGCCTCGGCCGGGAAATGCGAAGGGAATGGAATTGTGGAGAGCAACGAACTGGAGATCATGGCCTGAACGGTGTCGCCGTGATGTGGTGGAGCACCGGCGAAAATCTCGTAGAAAATCGCGCCAAGCAAGTAGACATCCGTTTGCGGCGAGAACGCCGCTGGGTTCCCAAGGAACATTTCAGGCGCCATGTATGCAGGCGTGCCAGCGAGCTCGGTTGCATGAGCAGCAAGCGGCAATCGACCACTCGGGTCGTCGAGCAAACTCACAGCAATTCCCCAGTCGAGGATGTACACCTCGCCAAACTCACCCACCATGACGTTTTCCGGCTTCAGATCGCGATGCAAAATGCCCCGGCTGTGCGCGAAATGCACCGCGTTGCACACACTTGCCAACGTTCGAACGTTCCACTCAAGCGGGTCGGTATTTCCGAAACGATCTGTGATGAGCTCGGGCGATGACATCAGCTCCGCCCAGGAACATCCTTCGATTCTCTTCATGACGATCACGGGTGAGCCCGCAGCGTCGACCCCAACGTCATGCACCGGAACGATATTTGGGTGCTCCAACGTACCGGTTACCCATGCCTCGCGCAGAATGCGCAGCGTGGCGCCAAGGTCGCCTTTTCCAGCACGTAACGTCTTCACGGCAACATGGCGACCAAGCGTTGCTTGGGTCGCAAGATGAACTACACCCATTCCGCCTTCGCCAATGGTTTCATGCACGTTGATCTTGCCGTCGAGCGACGCTTCCATTGCGCGCAATGCTTCAAGAGCGACTGCCCCGCTCAGTGGCACCTCGGGCTCGATCGTCGAACGTGGGCGATCGATGAACGTCCGCGCGAGATCCGCATCGGAGGCTATCCGGGCTTCAATAGTCCGCGTGAGCTCGAAATCGTCCATTGGGATCCCCATGCTCGCATGAGTGGCGGCACAAACGCTTTGTGGAATCCGCGAAGAGCGACATCATGCCGGAATGGCCCGCCGAATCGCCCTGGTTTCGCTTGCGCTCCTTGCTTGTTCGCGCAATGCCCCCTCTCTGCCAGGTCCGTCCGTATCCGCAACGGTTACAAATTCGTCCCCACCGCCGCAGCGTGTCGCCCTTGAGGAAATTTCCGGAATGCCCCTACGTTCCCTTCCTTCGCGCGAAGACGGGCCCGCTTGCGAAACTGCGGGATACGTTGCTCCAAAAGGTGCAAGCCTCGATCTCGACGTGGTCGCAAACGGCGCAATCGCTGACGTGGGGCTTCGCAATGCGGGCAAAGTCGCAGTTTGCGTGTACTCACACGTCGCCACGCACGAACTCCAGCATGACTGGCTCACCATCCAATATAATGACGGCGCCAAATACCATCACTTCGCGCGCGTCCTTCATTTTGACGACGCGCGAGACAAGGCTGCGGTTGTGAGCACCCTGCTCCGACCGGGGGAGGTGATCTGGCACCGATTCGACCTCGCGAACTGGGCAGCGCGACAGAGCAACGGCGCCGAACCACTCATGAGTAACAAACTGGCATGGCCGGCCCTCGCCGTTTACGACACCACGCGCGAGAGTCGGGCATGGCGCGGACGGGTTGAGAAACGTTTCACCCTCAAACTCCGCTAATCAGCCTGCAGGCGGGAGCGTATCTCCTCGATCGCATCACCCAAGTCTTCAACCGCGCGCCTCTTTTCTCCGTGCACATACAACCTTAGCCCGTCCACAAACAGCAGCGCCAAACTCACATTGACGCCTCTCTCGGAGAGCACGGCCCCAATTTCGGAGTTCTTGAGAAGAACATCGAGCTCATCGAGAACATCAGCAATTTCCGCAGCGGGCTTGGGAAGAGGGTCCATTCTTTCGCAGTGTAAACGACTCCATTCGATAAGCATCGCGCCCAAAGGCGGCCCCATGTACAAACGCACCCATGAGCCATGTCCTTCTCGAAATCTCGGGTTCGATCGCCCTATTGACCATCAACCGCCCTGACAAGCTGAACGCACTCAACGGTGACGTGGTTGGCGAACTTGCCTGTCAACTCGCCGGCCTCGAGAAAAATCTCGACGTGCGCGTTGCCATCGTCACCGGCGCGGGTGAAAAGGCATTCGTTGCTGGAGCCGATATTGCCGCGATGAGCAACCTGACCACAGCCGAAGCCAAACATTTCTCAGAAGTGGGCCACGACCTTGCCGCGCGAATGGAAATGTCACGCCTTCCCCTCATCGCCGCAGTCAATGGTTTTGCGCTCGGTGGCGGCTGCGAGCTCGCGCTCGCGTGCGACTTTATCTACGCAAGTGACAATGCAAAATTCGGCCAACCCGAAGTCAGTCTCGGTGTCATTCCGGGATTCGGCGGAACGCAGCGACTCGCAAGGCGCATTGGTGTAGGTCGGGCGCGCGAATGGTGCATGACGGGTGACATTTACTCGGCCGAAGAGGCCTTGCGCGTTGGCCTCGTTAACGCCGTTGTTCCACGACCCGAATTGCTCGAGCGAGTCAAAGCCACGGCATCGAAGATTGCATCCAAAGGTCCACTTGCGATTGCTGCATGCAAGCGCGTCATCTTGCGCGGACAAGACCAAGGCCTCGATGTTGCAACCGAGCTTGAGTCGCAAGCCTTTGCACAACTTTTTGGCACAAAGGACCAACGGGAGGGGATGAAAGCGTTCCTCGAAAAGCGAACAGCAACGTTCGAAGGAAAGTAGCTACCGTTTCGCCGCAAGAGCTTTGAAACGTTGCTCAGGGCCAGGTGGTACGTACATTTGAAACGCGACAAGCTCCTCATCCGCTGCCGGGGTCCACGCGTGTTTTTGATCGGGCGGGACCAACACAACCTGGCGATCGTGAACGGACCTTGAATTTTCGCCAGAACGAAACGTTCCTTTCGCGCGGTACGCGCACAAGATCTCCCAAGAACCGGGATGAGCGTGCTCAGCAACCGCGGAGG
>JAHFDX010000205.1 GCA_023248785.1 Myxococcales bacterium | reverse complement strand
CGCTCTGTTCAAATGGGTCGGTCGACAAATCGTAGAGCGCGTACGTAGAAGCCGATCCGCTGTAGACTAGCTTGTACTGCGTGCCACGCACGGTGGACTTCACGCTTGACTTCGTAAGGGTTGCCACATCGGCGGAGGTGAAGCCGGAGGGGAGTGCAGCGATGGCTGGTGCGCTCGAATATGAAAATGTCTCGCTCACCGAGTAGCTTCGAAGCGCCGCGGTGCTAGTCGAGTCGAGATAGTCCACTAAACTAACGGAATCGGTCGTCGAAGGCGTGATGTGCATGATCGCAGCCATCGTCGCGAAGAGGTCAACCGTGTTCACGGGATACGAAACGGTTCGTCCCGCGCTCGTGACGTGTCCGGGCGTGAGCTTGCTTAATAGAGACCCGCTGGTGCCGGAGTAGGTGGCGCCGTCGGCGATGATGAGCGGCACGTGCGTGCCTCCCTGGTACGCGGTGCCCTTCGATCGAGCGCTCGACGAGACCTGGCTGATCGCGCCCTCCGAGCCGTTGTCGCCAAGAATGATGATCGTCGTGTTTGCGAGCGTGCTCGACGACATGCGCGAGAGCATGTCGCCGATGTAATAGTCGGCACACTCGATGATCTTGTGGAACTTGGCGGTATCCGTGGTGCCGGTGATTTTCCCCGACAGACATGCCGTTGGTGGATCGCTGTAGCTGCTTCCGCTTGACTGCGTGTGGGCCGCGTTGAGCGCGACTGTGGCCCACCACGGCGTCGTCTGTTTGCCAATCCACGTGAGCGCATCTTCGATTTCGACACTGGTGACGTAGTCGGTCGAAGCCGCCGAGGTGCTCGTGCCCGCTGCGTTGTCGACGACCACTCGCGTCCAATTGTAATAGTCAGTCACCTCACCTTCGGGTGAGCCTGAGAAGTAATCCCACCCGCGGTCCGTTGGGTATAACCCTGCGGTTGAACCAAGATGCCACTTGCCAAAGAGCCCCGTTGCGTATTTGGACCCGGCCGCGTCGAGCTGTTCCGCAAGCGTGAGGATGTCACTCGGCAACGTTGGCAACATGGTGGCCGTGCCGATTGGGGATCCGACGCCATGATGCGATGCGTAGAGACCCGTATAGATTCCGGCGCGCGAAGGCGAGCACAAAGGGTTCGCCCACACTTGGGTGAAGCGCACACCTGCAGCGGCGAGCGAGTCGATCGTAGGCGTGGCGATGGCGCCGTCGGGATACCCGTCTGAATCGAGGTCCTCGAGACCATCCGGCGAGTAATTCGAGTTGGTATCTACGATGCCGGTGCTGCGCGAAACAGTGCGTGTAGCGGTGGAGAGGTCATTTGCATAAGAGCGAATCTCCTGCGCCCCAACGTCATCGAGAATGATCAATAGAACGTTTCGCGAAGTCGCCGCTGTAAGCGAGATTCCCGCCTCCATAAGGATGTGGCCCGCGTCCTTGGTTGCGACGATGGACGACGTGCCCAGTGGCGCCGCAGCCGGTCGGGACTTCATGAAGCCGTAGACGACGCCCGCACTCGCAATCGCGAGGCCGACCGGCACCACGATGCGCAGCACCGAAGACTTTGAAGAAGAAGATTCCATGGCCCCTCAACCGCTGCAGCGTATGCGGCCTTTTGGGGTGAGTCAGCATTATTCATAGCTGCGAAAGCCGGCGCTCACCGCGTTTGGAACGCGCGCGAGTGAGCGTCCACTACCCGAATTCGGACCGACGAACGCCTTTGCGAGCGTCCTCGACCGTGGTCCATAGAGTTTCGTCGAGCGTCAGAAGTGGCCGCCATCCGAACGTTCGGCGAAACGCGGCGTCGTTGATGATGCAGGGATACTTGAGAAAATTAACGAGGTATTCGGGTTGATGAAAAACCACCGAGAGAAGCCTGCGAGAGAGCGCGGCGGGTAACGGAAAGCCTCGAACGCTGCACATCTCGAGCGCGGTGCGCCACGGAACCATGTCTCTCCCGGCAACGTTAAATACACCGCGTCCTGTTCCGGAGATGGCAGAAAGAATGGCGCCGGAGAGATCATCTTCGTGCAGAAATTGCGTCATCGGATTGAAGCCCGCCACGTACGGAACGCGTGACATGCGAAGGAAGGTGGCCATCGTGTTGTGAATGTGCGGTCCAATCACATTGCAGGGACGAAGCACGGTGGTTCGAACCTCAGGGTGTTGGTACACCCAAGCCCACGCCATGTTGTCGAGCTGGATGGCGTCTGCAATTTCGGGAAACTCAAAGCCTGCACGCAGAGGTTCCTCTTCGGAAATTGGAGTCGGGTTGCGCGCATCGGCTCCATAAATATGAAACGTGGAAAGAACAACAAGAGTACGCACTCGATGCTGCGCGGAGAGCGACATCACCTTCTGTGACCCAAGCACATTCAGGTCAAATCGCTTGCCCATCGTCTCCGACAAATTCCCAACACGTCCCAGGTGAAGCACCGTGCTAAATGCGTGGCGACGAAAGACGTCTTCAAATGCGGTCTTGTTGTAGCTCGCTTGATAAACAGGGATGTGTGAGATGTCGCTCGCGAGTTCGAGATCCTTGCGGTAGTCAACGCCAACGACATCGTGACCCGCACCGAGGAGTCGGGCGGCGACCCGTTGGGCAAGCCCGCCTTTGATTCCTGTGACGAGAATCACGAGGGCTCCTTATCGAAAGATTGAGCGACGGTTCTTGAGCCCGTCGTCAATCATGTCCTGGATGGTCGAAGTCACGCGCGAGACTCGTTCGTCGATCACGGCATCTTCATCGTCGTGACGCCCCGATTCGTAGATGGGCTTTCCAAAATAAATTCGGAATCGCACGGGCAAAGGGAGATAGGCGAGCAAGCCTGCAACTGGCAGGTGTGGAGGAACGGGTAGGTAGGGAACGCCGAGGAGGCGCGCCAGGAAATCGACGTTAAACAAGCTTGGAATCGACTCTTCGCCGCCGATGATTGCGCATGGAACGATGGGGGTATCTGTTTGCAGAGCCAGCCGCATGAATCCTCGCCCAAACGGCGCGAGCTTGTAACGATGGGACCAGGTCTTTCCGCTTCCTCGAACACCTTCAGGAAAGACGAGGATCGATTGATCGTCGAGCAACAAATTCCTGCAGTTGATGGGATCACCAAGCACCGCGCCACAGCGCCAAAGAAGATCGCTTACGTAGGGCACATCGGGAAACCACCGCTCGACCATGGCACGCACGAGCCGCGGCTGCTTCGCAGCAAGCAGGCACACGAGAGCCACGATCATTCCGTCGAAGGGGAGCTGTCCTGAGTGATTGCCCACAATGAGAACGCGACCGTTAGGGATGTTGTTGAGGCCAAAGGCTTCCGGTCGGAAGTAGGGGAAAACAATGCGCTTACCGAACGTGTACCCGCGCTTCGCTACGTTTGGGTTGAAGCCCCACGCGTCGTAGCCGTACGAGTTTGTGTGGTTAGGGAGCGCGTCTATGGCGGCGGCGACATCGGGATCGACAAGCATCTGCGATCCACAAGCCTACGGGTTTTCGCCAACCCCGTCGCGTCGGTTCCATTCCGGCCTGCGAATTGAAAGCCGTCGACCGGCGGTTCGGGCGCAGACTTTCCAATGGCCCGCTGCGCGTGAGGGGCTATAGAACGCTCATGAAGCGCGCAGTGAGTACATTCCTGGCTTGTCTTTTCATCTTTGGGTGCAGTAGCCCTCCCTTGCAACCCGGAGCAGACTCCGTCGACGCCGGGACGGTCGCTGACGCTTCCACGACGCCTGTCGCGGATGCATCAAGCGAGCCGTCCGCAGACGAGAAGGCTGCGTTCGCGCAATTCCTCGACGATGTAAAGACAGAACTCGATGCGACGAAAACCCCCGGCGCGAGCGTGGCCATCGTGTTGCACGGAAAACTCGCGTTTGCTGCGGGCGTGGGTACGAAGGGAAGCGCCGGGGGAACATCAACCGGCGATCCAGTGACAACGTCAACCCGCTTTAACGTGGCGTCGCTTTCGAAGATGGTGCTCGCTGCCACCGCAATGACGCTCGTTGACGAGGGAAAACTCGATCTTCACGCGCCCATCACGAAGTACCTGCCGTGGTTCAAGTTGGCGAGTGGATTTGATGCGTCCACCATCACGATGCATCACCTGCTTTCGCACACGTCTGGTTTTCCATGCGACACTGTTGTGCTGTGTGGTGGTGGCGCACTCTCGGGGCCCGCAAGGACATGGGCGGAGGGGAGTCCGCAGTCACTTTGGGCAGCCCCGGGGGCAGTGTTTGATTATTCGAACATCGGTTTTTCGATTGCGTCGCTGGTCGTTGCGAGCGCTGCGGGAGTATCGGACGAAGCGTTTGGGCAAGTGGTGCAGTCGCGCGTCTTCGATCGTGCACGAATGGCCACAGCGACGTACGACGCGAAGCTCGCGGAAGTCGGGGACTACGCGATCGGGGCAGAGCTCAACACGGAAGGCGTGACGACGTCTTGGTGGAAGCCAACAGCGTTCGACTGCCCGCTCCTCTCAGCACCTGGTGGAGTCCGTGCGACGGCCACAGACTATGCCCATTTCGCTGAACTGCTTCTTGCCAAGGGTGGCGGTGTCCTCAGCGAATCCTCAGCGGCGCTCATGATGTCTTCGCTTGTGAATATGCATACGTTTGATTCGCGGGCATACGGATACGGTCTCGTCTACCAAGAATATCCATACGGCAAGAATCGCCCTCTTGTGTGGCATAGCGGTTCGTTGCCCGGCTTCCTCTCCGAGATCTTCATGGTGCCCGAGATGGGTTTCGCGGCGATCGTGTTGGTCAACGCCCGTGGGAAGAACTCCGTCCCCGACACTATCGCGGCGAAGGCGTTGCCCCGGTTCGTTGCCGACAAACAAGCCTGGCCGGCCTCTGTCAAGACTCCGCCGTCAACGTGGGACGATTATGCGGGCGTGTACTCGGATCCCTATGGTGATCTCGGAACTGTTACAGTTACAATTGATGTGCCGGATGGGGGCCCGAAGGTCGTCAAGGTCAGCGCGCCGAAGGCGACGAACACAGCTGGGAAACTCACTCCCATCGAAGGTTCGATGACGCAAGGAGCGGGGATGGATGCATGGGTCCTACCCAACGGAGAGGGAGTGACCTTCTACCGCGACGGTTCGGGGCATGTGAATCGACTGGTAACCCGCGTCGGGATCGCGGTTCGGCCGTAGTCGGGAGCCAATACTGCGCGCCCGCAAGCGACGAGCCGAAATAGCCGCACCCGTCCGTACACGTCCGGCGCTCCGTTCACTCATCCCACCCAACAGGTCGGGCCAATCTCCGGAAAGGTGCGGGTGCTGGGTGACCGTGTTTGAATCAGTTTTTGGACGGAGTCGTCCATCCGACAGCACGCCGGGAGGTACAGCATGCGCGACGGGTCATTCTGTTCGTTTCGTCAGTTGGCGATCGCAATCTCGGCGTTATTGGCGACTGTGACGACGACCCATGCGCACGCGACGGGCGGCGCAAACGAAATCAAGTTCGAGATCTACAATGTATTTTCTGACAACAACGAACAGTACTTCACGTTCGGGACGGGCGATCGACGGTTGGAGCCATACCATCCACTTTTCGTGCGGTTCAGCTACACAAACACGTCGGCGAAGACCGTCAGCGCATATGTAGATGCCTCATGGCGCGATGACGATACTGGTACGACCTACGTTTCGAGTCCGCTTCGTTGGACGTGGAAGGGCATCGCTCCCAACGCTGGGGCTGAAGGGATCATTTCTCTTCCAGCGCGTGTGGGAAGAGGAAAATTGAAGGTCGTCATGCACCTCACGGCGCCAGAGATGATTGACCACTTCGCCGAGGCAACGAAAGACATCGACATCGGGCAAGACCTGGTTTGGAACTTGCGGGGATTCAGCGCAGTCCAAATCGCCTCCCCTCGTCATGACACGGTGAAGGCGTGGGCCACGGTGGTGCGTCCGCCGATCACGCAGTGGGTGCCCGCAGTTGTGAAAACGCGCCCGGACCAGGTCCCGAAGAAGGCCCATTGGCAGGTGGTGAAGCCACTTCAACAGGTGGGGCACGCGGAAAATCTCAAAGTCGGAGAAATCGCAAGCGGCGATAATCGTACCATCAATGTCGCGGTGCCATTTCGTTATCAACCGAGCGATCCCAATCCGTACATCGTCATGGGCACCCTTGCGAATGACGGTGATGGTCTGGTTGCAACGAACGGCAAGAACATGAGCACCCACGAAAAGATAAAGATGGCGCTCGACAACATGTCCGATGTTGCTGAGGCCATTGTTGAAGTGGTCGTGCCCGAAGTTCCGGCTGTTGTGTGGAAGTTTCTGAATTGGTTGACCAAGAACACCGTCGACGTGTGGGCCTCGTTGCCGTTTCGGAGCTGCGATCAAGTTGTGGCGTCGTCTTCACTGTCAATAGGATCGCGCTCTCTGCGTTCGATGATCGACAAGGGGCCTTTAGCGTTCCCAGTTAAGTCGGACACGGTACGTGGATTACCGATGGAACAGGCAACTGCGTTTGTAGGGCTCAATGTTGCCGAGCGTTGGCCATGCAAGAAGCCAGACTATCGGTTGGATGCCGTTCTTGAACGACACACGTACGCAATGGATGTGAGCCCATCCATTGCGCAGGTCGGGCCCAATCAGAAGCAAGTCTTTCGCATCGATCGGTTTCAGAGCGACGCTCAAATCTTCGATGCAGCCGCGGCAAAGGCGAGGCTTCCAAAGGTAACGTGGACGGCGTTTGACGCCTATCGACGGAAGTCGATTGGCACGTTCCGCCCGATCGACAACACGACCGTCGAAT
>JAHFDX010000204.1 GCA_023248785.1 Myxococcales bacterium | reverse complement strand
CGCACGCCGCGATGCACTCGCCTCCTGGTGTACATCCCTCTGTGTCTGCGCACGTTTTGACAACGTTGTCGTGGCAGTCGATCACGCTTCGCATATCGGATGAGCAGTGAACACTGCACGATCCTGTAGCAACGTCGCCGTCCACGTTGAACGAGAGAGCGTCGCTTGCCACCGCATCCGACGAGGCGTCTGCAGTGGTCGCGTCCGGAGTTGGAGCATCAGCGTTCGTATTTGCACACTGGGTTTGTGCTGCGACGCCAACGAGGAGCAAGCTTGCCCCAGCGATTTTGCTTGCGCGGCGTCCTTGGATACCAGCGTCAGCCATTTTCGCTTACGCAATGCTCGATCTTTTTGCCGGCCTTCTTCAAGGCGGCAGCGGCCTCGCGCGCGGCCACTTGAAGAGGCTCTGGGATGTGCGAATTGTACGTCGCCGACTTGAGGTCGCAGGTCTCCTCGAGAAGCCTTCCGAGGTTTGGGCGACCGTGCGCGTCGACGTGTCCGTCATTGCAAATTTTCCAGTACCGTTCAAACAATAAGTCGGCATCGAGCTTCGGAAGAAAGTCGACGACGAACTGCGCCTCCTCCGTACCCGCGTTGTGCCCGATGTGATCGGCTCCCGCGGGCACCGTCACGGTCATCCCCTTTTTCGCGACGTGTTTCTTGCCGTCGATGCGCAGGATGAAGTTGCTTCCCGCGCGCATGTCGAACACTTCAGATTGCACCTTATGGTAGTGCTCGAATGGAATGAAGCCCTTGGGAAGAACTCGGTAGTCGCCCCTGAATTCGCCTTTTTTTCCGTAGATAAAGCGAATCTTCTCGCCAGTTTTTTGATCGAAGAAAAACTCCGAGACTTTCTCGATTTCGAAATTCACGAGCTTTGAACACTCAAGCAACGCCTGCGTGCTGTTGCGGACAAGGCCTGCGTATGCTGGCGATGAGAGCCCGGCGATTGCGGCCGCTGACGCAAATCCCAAGAAGCCGCGTCGTGAAAGATCCAGCGTTGGAACCACAATGGAAGGCTCCTCTGGAGTGATGATGCGTTGTGCCAAGCCCTGCCTATCCTTCATAGCGCCCGCCTTTCGAGTCTGTGTGACGTTGGGCCTCTTCTACTTGTTCACTCGCACTTTGCGGTTGGAGTGAACGGACGCGCCACGCTGAAGATAGTATGGAAGGCCCAAGCAAACGTCGATGTGCGTTAATGATCGCCATGGCCTCACGGTATTGGACGCGCCGAACTGCAAATCCTGGACACTTATTGTCTCTTTTCGCGTGACGAACCCACATCGCTGCACATAGCTCTAGGTCTGTGAACAACGCCAAGTACGACATCGTCCTCTACGGCGCGACCGGTTTTACGGGACGACAAGCCGCAGACTATATGGACAGGCACGCGCCCGATGGGTTGCGTTGGGCGATCGCCGGTCGCAACCCCACCACGCTTGGAGCAGTCGCGCAGGGGCTCTCACGGCACGCCGGGATCATTGTCGCCGACAGCAGCGAACCGTCAACCGTCGATGCCATGGTTGCGAGCACACGCGTGCTTCTCACCACCGCGGGGCCCTATTCGCTCTGCGGCGAACCACTGGTCGCCGTGTGTGCGCGCGCCGGCGTCGACTACGTCGACATCACCGGCGAGGTTCCATTCATACGGAGAATGATCGACCGATACCATGAGGTTGCGCTCGCAAGTCGTGCGCGAATTATTCCGGCATGCGGATTCGATTCGATCCCGTCTGACATCGGGACGCTGTTGCTCGTCCACGCTCTCTACGAATCCGGTCAAGCGTGCGTCGAAGCCAAAGCGTTCTTCGACGGCAAGGGGGGCTTCACCGGCGGGACGCTTGCGACTGCGCTTCACAACGCGGGCAAGGAAGATGTGGCGCTCATCAAAGATCCGTTCCTGCTCAATCCCCACGACCGCAGGCCTGCAGATGGCGCGAACGATCGCGACCTCGATCGAGCGATTGAAGACAAAGACCTCGGCGCATGGGCGGGCCCGTTCTTTATGGCGCCCGTGAACACGCGGATTGTAAGGCGAAGCGCCGCGTTAGCTGATGAATATGGAACTCCATATGGAGATGGCTTTCGTTATTGGGAAGCGATGGGGCCGACGAACCCGATCGTAGCTGCGGGGTTAGCCTTTGGCATGGCATGGCTCGAGGTCCTGGGTCGGTCGCGGCGGGCGCGCGACTTGGCTGCGCGGCTCGGCCCTGCACCTGGGCATGGTCCTTCGGAGAAGGTGATGGACGGAGGCTTCATGCACGTGCGCCTGTTTGGGCGAGGCACAGATGGCAAGAAGGTGGAGTGCGATTTTGCTTCAACCGGAGATCCCGGCAATCGGGTGACGGTAAAAATGGTTTGCGAATCCGCGATGGCGCTCATCCTCGATAGAGATCGCTTGCCGGGAGCGCCTACTCGAGGCGGCGTGCTCACTCCCGCGACCGGGCTTGGATTGGTCCTCGTCGAGCGTCTGCGCTCCGCGGGTATGCGCATTGAAACTCGCCCTTCCACGTCGTAGACGAGCGCGGCGGTTGCGCCGGAACGGAGAATGCGGTGCCCGGCGGGAGGTTGCTTTGGGATGTCTATGTCGCAGCAGCCCTCGGCGGTTTTCGACTCTGTAACCAGTCGATCGTCTTTTGAAGACCCACGTCGATAGGCGTCGGAACAAGACCCAACTCGCGCTGGGCCTTCGCCGTGTCCATGCGAATGTCCCACAGCAAGAAATTGAGTTCGCCGGGCGCAACGAGTGGCTTAAATCCAAACAAGCGCGCAAGCGGAGCCGAGACAGCCGAAAGCGCCTTCATCAGCCACACCGGCGCGTTCGGAGGCACACGCACACCCTTGGTGAGTTCACACACCTTCTCAACGAGTGCTCGCACGCTCACGTATTCGTCACCGACGAGGTAACGTTCGCCCTTCTTTGCGCGATCTGCGGCGGCCAAATGCACGTGCGTGACCCCATCGATGTACGCGAGGGGAAATCCTCCCGGAGGCACAAGCGGAAGTTTTCGATCGACCACTTGCTTGACGAGCGCATTCACAGTGCCAACCACCGGACTCGGTCCATACACAGAGCCCGGGTTCACAAAAACAACATCCAACCCCCGATCGAGGAACTTCATCGACTCGTGTTCCGCGGCCTGCTTCGAGCGCTCGTACGCCGTGGGCTTTGGATTTGGATCGAGGTTCGTCTCAACGAGTGTTCCGCCAGGCTGTGCGGCAAAAACGTCCATCGTCGAGGTGACAATCACCTTCGATACGCGCGCACGCTCCGCGGCTTGGAGCACGTTGACCGTGCCCTGTCGGTTCACGCGATCGAAGATCGCATCGTCGCGTTGCCACTGTTCGGGCATACCCGCCGCATGAAAGACGCGCTCCACATCGCGCAATGCAGGATCGAGTGAACTTGGCTCGGTCACATCGCCAATGCAAATCTCAACCTCGCTTGAAAGCATGGACCGCGCACGCGTTTCATTTCGAACAAGCGCGCGCACGCGATCTCCGCGAGTGGTAAGCGCATGAACAAGGGCGTTTCCGACAAGGCCCGTGGCTCCGGTTACAAGAATCTGCATGCGGGGTAGCGTATCCCGTTATTTCGGCGTGCCGGAGAGATCAGAGAGCGTCTCTTTGGTGCCCCGCCTCTCTTCCCACTCACTTCTTGGTAAACACGAGGTGCTCGGTCTCTCCTTGGACTGTCGCGCCGAACGAGACGGTCACCGTATTCCCACTTGCTGCATACGGGGTTCCGGTCACGAAACCGGTCCCACAAGTTCGTGTGAGAGCAATGAACTGGTTGTTCGGTTGCACGTTCGCCGTCATGAAGTAGTGCGACGTGATCGCTGTATTCAATGTGCACGTTGTGTAGGTGCCCTTCCACGCGGTTCCAGAAACCGTGAAGACCCATTTGAAAACAAAATGAGTGCCGCCCGCGCCGCCGGTCCCTCCGTGATCAAGGCAATCGGTGAGCGTGTACGTGCCATCTCCGGGCCACGTGCCCCCTTCCAACGTGGGGGCGTCTCCGTCCACGTGGCGGCATTGCACGTACGATGCCGACGAGGTGTCTGGACCGGCGCATTCTTTATCGCTTTCGTATGCGATGCCGTTACATTGCCCGCCTGTTCCGCCGTCGGTCGTGCCTTGGGACGCGTCGTACGAGGTTGGCGAAGCATCCGCTCCATCGTCGTAGTAGTAATAGCCGGCGTCGTAGTAAGCGCCCGAGCCCGTCCCACATTTATCGCTGGAGGGCTCACACGGGGAGTCGCCCAGCAAAAGCAACGCGCCAAACGAGAAGAGTGGTCCCGCACTCACACGATGGAGCAGTTTGGAAATGGCCATGTCTTGCACTCCGTTCTAGAAATGGAACGGACGACGACACTCCCGCATAAGAGGTGCCTCGCAATTCCCAGCAAAGTTTCGTCGCGCATGTCGCGTCGAGAATGAGGTGGTGGCACTCCGCCGCATGTTTGTGGGGGGGGATAGAAGCACGTCGAAGTTGGAATGTTGGGCCTCCCCACTCATCCAAATGGACAACAAAAACGGCTACGTTCGATTCCAGTCGAATTCGGGCCGTTCGGGCCGGCCGTAAAGCGAAAGTGCGCCCTTGGGTCCAACGGCGTTGGGCCTCACAAAGATCCAATTTTGCCATGCGGTGAGGCGCCCAAAAATCTTGGTCTCGAGGGTCTCAGGCCCTACAAATCGCAAGTTTGCTTCCATGCCTGTCATGGCATCGGGCGAGAGGCTTGCGCGCTCTTCAAGAGCGATGCGCACTTCGTCTTCCCAATCAATGTCGTCCGGCGAAAATGTAACTAATCCGAGATCATATGCCTGCTTCGTGGAGAGAGCCTCGCGCAATGTACCCACTTCGGTTGCACGTACGGGTGCATGATAGAAGTGAGCTTGCAACCGAGACAGTCCATTGCCCATTGGAAACACGCCTTGGTTTAAGTTCGAGAGTGCCACCGTGTTGCCTTCGGCCTCGAGCATGTACGAGCGGTCGGCGCCAAGAACGAGCTCGAAGAGCGTTCCTACAAAGCATGAACCCGGTTCGATGAGTGCAAAGAGACTCTTGGCCATCATGTCGTAGCGCTTGAGAACGCGCTTGATGAGCAGGCGCACCTCGTGGACGAGGCCGTCGCTTGCATGTGCGGACAAGAATGCGTCAACCTCAAGAACCTTCTTCGCGTCCCCTTCTGTCCGCACGGCAATGACGCCGATGGTGGGCCAATTGAAACGAAGATCCAAAAGCGCATCGTCGAGCTCTCGAAACGCACGAATGGCCCACGCGGAAGATCCGTCACGTGCGAGCTCTTCCGGTGTTTTTGGTTCGATGCTCGACGGCGCACGAAGAGTGAGTGTTGCAGTTCGCTTCGAAGCATCCACGTTGAGAGAAACGTATTTGTACTCGGAGCCCGACGCTGTGCGTTTCGTCTCAATTGGCGTCCAACCCACGGGAGCTCTCGGCTTTGCCTTCGAGCGATCGACCAACGCTCGCACGCGGCGCTCAACTGCTGCGGCGAACGACGCGCGACTTGGTGCCTCATCGACCAAGTTCCACTCCACGGCTCGCTTGCCACGAACTCCTTCCGCGATTGTGGAAAACACATCGGCGTGATCTCTTCGCACTTTTCTTTTATCCACCAGTCGCGTGAGGCCGCCGGTTCCAGGGAGTACGCCGAGGAGCGGAGCCTCCGGAAGGCTCACCGCACTCGAGCCGTCGTCTGCCAACACCATCTCGTCGCATGCAATGGCGAGTTCGTACCCACCACCCGATGCTGTGCCGCTCAGCGCAGCCAAGCTGAAGATGGAGCTCTCTGCGCTCATCTCTTCGAGATAGAGACGGGTTTCATTTGTGAACTTGCAAAAGTTCACTTTGAAGCCGTGCGAACTCAAGCCCAGCATGTAGATGTTCGCACCGGCAGAAAAGATGCGGTCTTTCGCACTCGCGAACACGATGGCGTGCACTTCGGGATGTTCGAACCGGATGCGCGAGAGTGCATCGGCAAGCTCGATGTCGACGCTGAGATCGTACGAGTTGAGTTTGAGCGAATAGCCTTCGCGAAGCCCAGCGTCGTCTTTCACATCAAGCAGCAATCGCGCAACACGGCCCTCGTACTCGCTTGGAAACTCGAGTTTCCAATGCTTGTAGGTGGCCGGGTGCGCATCGAAACGAACGGGGGGTTGCAAAGGTGCTTGCGTCGCCATGGCGAGCAAACCGTAGAGGACTGGATCTGGGTGCGCAATGGGCCTTTTGCGGCGGACAGCATCGTGCCGCGAGAGCACGGAAGTGCTACAAACAGGCAATGGCCATTCCGGTCAGCATCTCTCCGAGCGCAGAAGCTCAGTTTTGGGACGGAGCGGCTTATTCTTCGAGGTTTTTCATGAGAGATGCGGACGTTCACCGCGCACTGAAAAAGTTAGTGGGTGTGCTGGAAGACGCAAAGATCCCTTACGCGATCGTCGGAGCGATGGCGCTCAATCAATACGGCTATCGCCGCGTTACGACGGACGTCGATGTGTTGCTGACACGGGAAGGACTGGCAGAGCTCAAGCGTCGTGTGCTCGGACGTGGTTATCTTGAGAAGTTCCCGGGAAGCAAGGGGCTGAAGGACACCGAAAATGGCGTCGTGATCCACGTTTTTCTTGCCGGCGACCATTCCTCCGGCTGGCCAGGCGACGGGCTTCCCAAACCGGTTGTCTTCCCGGATCCGCAAACCATCGCCATTCGAGGACAAACCGGCGCATTCCTCCCGCTTGCGAGGCTCG
>JAHFDX010000203.1 GCA_023248785.1 Myxococcales bacterium | reverse complement strand
AATTACCCCCAATTTCCAACGGTCTGACTCGCCGTGGTGACTTTGTCATGCACCTCGATTCAATTGAATCGAGGTGCTGGTATAGCGAGTCCATCAAAACGAGGGGTAATTCAACGCCCTGACACTTGTTCTGGGCTCGGCCCTGCGAACATTGCAACGCCGACCGAGGGCCAGTACCGTCGCCGGGACTCATGCAACGTGGTTCGCTACGAAGCCTCTTCGCACTGCTTGCGTTACTTGGGCTTGCCCTTTTAGGCAGCTGCACCCCATCCATTGGCGATCCTTGCAGTGTTTCCAGCGACTGCTCGATACGCGGCGATCGCGTTTGCGACTCCTCGCAACCTGAGGGGTACTGCACCATCAAGAACTGCGGCGGCAACACGTGTCCGAACGACGGCGCGTGCGTTCTCTTTGGAGCCTCGTTGCTCGGATGCCCTTACGACGACCGCACACCTGCACGAACCGCACGCACCTTTTGCATGGCGCATTGCGACGCGGACAAAGATTGCCGCAGTGGTTACATTTGCGCGGATCCGAAGGGCACGCCTTGGAATGCGCTCGTACTCGACGACGACCAAACGAAACGAGTGTGCATTCCAAGCATCACCTCTACATCAACCCAAACGAGCACCGCAGCTACACCTGTCGTGTGCTCAGCAGCTCCCGACGCGGCTCCTCCGATCGATGCATCGCCCGGCTGGGCCAACGATGCCACTCGCGATTCTGGAATGGACGCGGCCCGCGACGGCGCACCGCGCACGGACGCAGGGACCGACGCACAGTAAGAAAACGAAATGAAGCAGCTTGTACTGCGTCTCGTTGAAGCGGTTGCCATCGTGGTGCTTCTCGCCACAGCCGTGTTCTTGGCATTGCGGATTGTTCCGGGGGATGCCGCGTTGCTCGTGCTTGGCGATCACGCGAGTCCAGAAGCGCTGGCAGAGTTGCGCGCAAAATTGCACCTCAACGAACCGATGGTGATGCAATACGGCCGCTTTTTGCACGGCATGGCCTTCGGTGATTTTGGCGAGTCGCTTCGAAAACCGGGGGTGACGGCGAGCGCGCGCGTGTTTGACGCGCTCGGGCCTACGGCGAGCTTGGCATTTACGTCTGTGTTTTTGGGTGCGCTCCTTGGCACGTTGAGTGCGGTGCTCGGAGCGGGACCCTGGCTCGGACGCGCGCGCGGGTGGATCGAGCGTGCACTTGTGGCCGTCGCTTCGTTTCCCCTTCTCGCTCTTGCGCCCTTGCTGACATGGGTGCTTGCGATTCGGTTGCGCACCTGTGCCCTCCCCGGTGACCCCGACGCGGGAGCGCCGGGAACTCTCTTCGCAGCATCGCTTCTCGCAATTCCCTTAGCGGCGCACGTCGGCCGTATCGGTCTCGCGAGCTTGTCACACCTTGGACGCGCCCAGTTCTTACTCACGGCACGCGCGAAGGGGGCTTCAACGCCGCGGACATGGATCCTTCATGCCCTTCCAAACGCACTCGGCCCAATTGTAACTGTTGTGGCTACACAACTTGGCGCGCTGCTCGGGGGAGCGCTTGTCCTTGAGCGCTTGTTTGAACGACCGGGACTTGGCTCGCTCATTCTCGAAGCGTATGCGTCGCGCGATATTCCCGTCCTGCAAGCGGCGATTGTGGCGTCGGGCGGCCTCTTTGTGATTGCTCAGATGGGGGCGACCGCCGTTCATGCGTGGGTCGATCCACGCGCGCGGAGCGCTGCATGAACCGGAGATTTTGGAACCTGGTTCCGATGGCATCGCTCGCAACTGGGAGCGCGCTCTTCGCTCTTTTGGGATCGACACCGCCGACGGAGCTCGTACCAGAGCGGGCATTTTGCGTTCCATCACGCGCTCACTGGCTGGGCTGTGGGGACGCGGGTGTCGATGTCCTGGCGGTCGCGTCCCACGCGGAACTTCGCGGCCTTGCGTTGGCGGGCATCGTCGCTTTGATCGGTTGGACTATCGGTACGCCTCTTGGCGCGTTGTGTGCGTACCGCGGCGGGTGGCCCGACCGAGTGCTTTCTCGAACGTGCGATCTTCTTCAAGCGTTCCCGACATTCTTGTTGGCCATCACGACACTGGCAGCGGTGCAAAGACCCTCGCGCGTCCACGTCGGAATCGTCTTTGCCTTCCTCGCTTGGATCCCCTTTGCCCGGTTGGCACTTACAGAGGCGCGTGTGCTGCGAACCATGCTCTACGTCGACGCAGCACGCGCACTAGGCGCCAGCACCCCTGCCATCATCCTTCGCCACTTCATACCTGCGCTTTCACGGACGACGGCTGTTCAGCTTGGTTCATCGGCAGCAGCCCTCGTGGTGAGTGAGGCTGCGTTGGCGTTCGTTGGATTTGGTCCACGTGATGGGGTTTCGCTCGGAAGTCTCATTGAACAGGGCGTATTTTCAATGCTCCGGGCGCCGCACGTCCTCGTCCTTTCGGCAACGCTCCTGTTCGTTACCAACGCGAGCCTGCTGATCGCAGGCCGGGCGCTTGGGGCTGGCCGATCCGAGGGCTTTCCTGGCACTTTCTAGGCGCGCGCGCTAAGACGAAACTTCGTGTTCGCACCTCCTCCTCTTCCGCGAACGTTTGCGGCAGTTTTGCGCGACGTTTCCTCATCGAAGGTCGCCGCACGCGCGAGCGCGTTGAAAGACATGTTGCCATACGCCCTCGAGGGGCGTCCGCACCGCGCGGAATGCGGGCCGCTCCTACGCGCCGCGCTGAATGACCCAGACGCGTCTGTTAGGCAAAACGCACTGGTCATCCTCGGCGAGGCCAAGTTTATTGACGCCTTACCCGACGTGCTTCTTTTGGTCGAGGATGACCATCCGCACGTACGGCAAATGGCTCTCGATGCTCTCGGGCGCCTTGGCGACAAGCGAGCCCTTGGGCGAATCGAACGCGCCTTGTCGGATGCGCGACCCGAGCTAAGGTACCAAGCGATCGTCGCGTACGTGCGCCTTGCCGATCCGGACGCGGCACGGGGTGCGCTCACGCAGGCCTTCGGCGATGAGGATCTTAACGTTCGCTACATCGCCATTCGCATCGCGGAAGAACATGGATTTGGCAACGATGCTGTCATCGTCGAACTCGCACACGAAGTCTTGTCCCACGACAATCCAACGTTGCAACTCGCCGCCGCCCTCCTTGTGGCGCACACGGATCGGCAAGAGGCAAAGCCCATCCTCTTGGCCGTCGCGCGGCGAGAGCTTCGAACAAGCGAGCGCGAAGACGAGGGTGAAGCGCTTGAGTGCATCGGACGATTTGGGTGGAGGGAAGCGACGTCGGTCCTTGAGAAACGGGCCTGGCGCCCGCTGATCGCGGACCCTAGCGCGTGGCATGCGCGAGTCGCCTTAGCCGCGCTCGGACATCCGCGAGCTCAGAAGGAATTCGTCGCCGATCTTGACTCCATTCGCCGCGAGGTACGCGATGCCGCTGTGGTTGGGATAGGTCGCGCCCGAATGAAAGACGCGCGTCCGCTTATCGAACGACTCGATCCATCAAGCGTCGATGAAGCGGTGAGAGCCGAAGCGTTGAGTCAGCTGAGCGAGGTCGGCCTATGAGCGCGCCTCTATCCGGTGGCGTGCGGTACACGAGCGAAAAAAAAGGTCACGTCGAGAGTTACTTTTTCAAGGCCAACGATCGAGAAGGCGCGCGGGCGGTGTGGCTCAAGACAACCATCTTCTCTCCCAAGGATCATGCGACCGGCACCATCGCGGAGACGTGGGCCATCGCTTTCGACCGAGAACATGGGCACGTCGCTGCCAAACAGAGCGTGCCATTTTCCTCCGCGCGTTTTGCAGCCGATGAACTTCGCTCGCACGTCGCTGACTTGGAATTTTCCAGCGATCGTATTGCCGGTCGGGTGACCACAGGCGCTCACGTGATCAAGTGCGACCTTCGCGTGCAAGCACGCGGAACAGGAATGGCGCCGTTGCCGTACGACTGGATGTATACGGCGCCTTTTCCAAGCTCAAAGTTCGCCTCGCCCATTTGGGATGCCGATATCACGGGAACGCTCGTGGTCGATGGCACCCCGTGGGATCTTTCGGGTTGGCGGGGCATGCTGGGTCACAATTGGGGGAAGCGCCACTCGCCCGAGTATGCGTGGGCTCACGCCAACGTGTGGACTGACATGGACGGTCGTCCGATGGATCTCGTGTTCGAAGGTGTATCGGCGCGCGTCGCCGTTGGGCCACTTCGAACTCCCAGACTCTCGCTGATGGCTGTGCGATTTTCTGGGGTTGACTACCTGTTTCACTCGCCTGAAGCGCTGCTTCTGTCGCCATCGGACGTGAGTACGCGTCGCTGGTCGTTTCGTGCTTCGAGTCCATTTGCCACTGTTTTTGGAGAGTTCCGAGCAGAAACACGCGACATGGTAGGGCTTCACTACGAAAACCCCGCAGCACCGGTTACGTATTGCCTCAACAGCAAACTTGCAACCGGCGAACTCACGCTCACGCGCCGTGGCCGCGCATCGGTTATGTTCCGCACGAATGCGGCCGCGCTCGAAATTGGCACGCACGAGAGTGATCACGGCGTCGAAATGGTTCTATGAGCGCGAGGACGATTGCCGCCCTCCCCAAGCTGCGCCAATGCAGCGTGCATGAAAGCTCCGTTATCTGCCTTCCTCTTCGCAATCGTTACCACGGCATGTGGAGGCAACCAGAACGAACCAGCGGCCCCGACCCATTCTCCTTCGCCGACGGGCACGACAAACGGGGATGCGCCCGAGGGCGGTGAGCACCCCAAACCCTCGATCGACGAAACGGCTCTCGATCTCAACTTGTCGCCGTGCAACGATTTTTATCAGTACGCATGCGGACAGTGGAAAGCATCCCACCCGTTGCCCGACGACGAGGCCGCGTACTACCGAACGTTTAGCGGCATCCGCGACCGGAACGAGGTGCTCCTCCGCAATTTGCTCGAGAACTTCTCGAAAGGCGAGAACACTGCCGAACCCTACGCTACAGAACTTGGAGCGCTCTATCAGGCGTGCACCGACGAGCCGGCCATCGAGCAAAAAGGTCTTGCCGATATCGAGCCATTCCTCAAGCGTGCTGACGCGTTGAAGTCGAAGCAAGACATCGCGTCCCTACTCGCAGACCTCACTGCCGCTGGAGTGAGCGTGCCGTTTGCGTTCAGCTCGAGTCAAGACCTGAAGGACACAACAAGGGTTGTTGCGCAAATTGATCAAGGCGGGCTCGGTTTACCCGATCGCGAGTACTACCTAAGCGACAACGCGAAGCACAAAGAGATCCGCGACAAGTACCAAGGGCACATGGTTCGCATGTTTGAGCTTGGCGGCTCCAAAGGTTCTTCCAAGAAGCTCGCAGCGGATGCCTACGCAGTCGAAGTCGAGCTTGCGCGCGCTTCGATGTCGAAGGAGGAACTTCGTGAACCAGAGAAGCTCTACCATCCGCACACCAAGGCCACACTTTCAACACTCGCGCCCGACCTCGAGTGGGAGCCCTATCTTTCCGCGATCAAGGCAAGTGATTCAAAGGCGTACAACGTGGCGCAGCCCGATTTTCTCAAAGCTGCGGCGAAACTCTCATCGCCCAAAAATTTGGATCGCTATAAATCGTACCTAAGGTGGCACATTTTGCAGAACTTCGCGATGCACCTTCCGAAACGTTTCGTCGACGAAGCGTTCTCGATGCGACAGGCACTGACGGGTGCGGCGCGTCTGCCCGATCGCTGGAAGCGCTGTGTGCGCGCGACAAACGAGGCGATAGGGGAAGCACTGGGGCAGGCCTTTGTGCATGCCACGCTTGGTGACGAAGGAAAAGCGATCGTAAAAGAGCTTATTTTGAACATCGAACGTGCCATGAACGTTCGTCTTACCCAAATTCCGTGGATGGACGACGCAACGCGGGCCGCAGCACTCACGAAACTCGGCGCCATTTCGAACAAGGTGGCGTACCCGGATCGTTGGCGGAATTACGCAGGTCTACGCATCGATCGCGCGAACCATACCGCAAACATGATGGCGGCCAACCGCTTTGAGTTCGCACGGCAAATTGCAAAAATTGGCAAACCGGTCGACCGTACTGAGTGGCTCATGACGCCGCCGACAGTAAACGCGTACTACGAGCCGTTGCTAAACGAGATGGTGTTTCCAGCCGGAATTTTGCAACCACCGTTCTTCGACAAGGCGAGCAGTACCAACGCAAACTACGGCGCGATCGGCATGGTGATGGGCCACGAACTCACGCACGCATTTGACGACGAGGGCCGCAAGTTCGACGCGCAAGGCAATCTGCGCGAATGGTGGAGCGCAACGGTGAACAAAGAGTTCGAAACGCGGGCCGACTGCGTGAAGTCACAGTACGAAGCGTTTGAGCCCCTGCCCGGCCTTCACATCAATGGCAAGCTCACGATGGGAGAAAACATTGCAGACCTTGGAGGCCTCAAGCTTGCGCACGCAGCGCTTGCAACGCGGTTACGCGACGCACACCCAACGATCGCAAAGGGAGAACGCAGAACGTACACCAACGAGCAAGAGTTCTTTCTGTCGTTCGCGCAGGGATGGTGTTCAAACGAACGCGAGGCATACTTGCGGTTGCAGGTCGCGACGAATCCACATTCGCCAGCGAAATTTCGGGTAAATGGCCCCGTCGCGAACTTGGCGTCGTTCGCGCGCGCGTTTGGGTGCAAAGAGGGGGATGCGATGCGGCGCGGAGAGAAGCAGCAGTGTGAGGTTTGGTAGGGCCCCGCAAAAAAACACGGACCGCACTTGTTCAAAAGACAATCGGCAGGTCAACGCGAACGAT
>JAHFDX010000202.1 GCA_023248785.1 Myxococcales bacterium | reverse complement strand
GCGCATTGTTGAAGCAAGTCGCGAAGAAACAAACTGTGGTCTTGACGACGCATGATTTGCGCGAGGCCGATGCCATTTGTGACTCACTCATCTTTCTTGTCGATGGACGAGTGCGCGCTACAGGAAGTCGAGACGAACTCATTGCATCCGTGCCAGAACGCGCGCGCACGGGAGCGGAGATGGAAGACGCGTTCTTTTACTATTGTTCCGTTCGCATGCGAGACGGTGAGTTAGAGAAGAACGAGTCGTGAGCGCCTTCATTCAGCTTCTCAAGCTTCGCCTCTATGACGTGCTTCGGAGTCGGAGCTCGGCGTCGTTCGTCCTACTATTTCCGGTCGCCCTTCTGCTTGTCGTTGGCCTTGTGTTTCAACAAGGGCATCCGTTCGAAACAAAAACGGTTGTGGTCGTCGGAGAGCGGGGAGAGGGGAAGGTGGCGCAATCGCTCATCGATCCATCGCTTCGCGAAGGCATACTCGTGGAAACGCTCCCCTCCGAGGCTGAAGCACTGGGAAAGCTGCGTGCTCGTATGGTCAGCGCCATCGTGTATCCGACGAAGTCCAACGAGCCAACGCGCATTGTGGTCACCGCGCGCGACCGACTGTTTGGCCAAGGTCTTTCGCAAGCGCTTCCGTCGTCCACCGTTTCCGTGGTTTTGGCCCCACGATGGGGATACGTACATTATTTGTTTCCAGGCATAGTTACATTTTCGGTGATGCTATCCGGTCTTTTTGCGACGGGTCACACGATGGTTCTCTTTCGCCAGAACCGATTCCTGAAGAAACTCGCGACCACACCCATTTCGAAGATGAGTTTCATCGCCGCGCAAATCGCCGCGCGATCCGTTCTTGTCCTCGCGCAAGTGGCGTTGCTCTTTGTGACCGCGTACCTCGCATTTGGCGTGCCGTTTTCTCTTCCAGCGGTATTTTTTGTATTGGCAACCGTGACAACGGGCTTGCTTGCATTCATGGGAATTGGGTTCGTGCTGGCGTGTCTCATCAAGACCGACGATTTGGTCGTCGATCTCATTAGCGCAGTGAACCTCCCGCTCGTTTTCTTGTCCGAGATCTTTTTTCCCCTGGACGCATTGCCGCGCGTACTCGCACGAATCGGAGAGTACTTGCCGAGCACGCAAATGGTTCGTCTCCTGCGTGCAGTCCTTCTCTACGGCGCAGAAGGTGGTCAGGCCTTTGGCCTAGAGTTCCTTGTGATGGGCGCATGGGTGCTCGCGTCGTTTGCCTTGAGTCTTCGGCTCTTTCGATGGCATGGGTAGCGCATACTTTCTGGCCGACCATGGCTTGTCAGTCGCGTTAGCACATACGGCTATGTGGCTCTATTTTAGGCTTGGGCTAACCGTCTCGAAGCCACGATGCAAATCGCTTCGACCGTGATGAGCGAAAACAGCTGACGCGGAGTGACCTTGGCCTTGTCCGGTAGCGATTTGAGCGCCGGCAGCCAATTCTCGAGCTGAACAATGACCGACTCCGTTAGGTGACCGTCCTTCATGACTAAAGGCGAAGAGAAATCGAGGCGGGTGAGAAAATTGAACTCGCTGTCGCGTACTCGAATGTCGAGCTCGTGATCAATCATGAAAATGATGTCGACGAAGTCGAGCGAGTCGGCGCCAAGATCATGGATGAGGCCGCTCTCCAGCCGTACGTCTTCGGGTTGCACAGCCAAGCTATCGACGATGCACCGCCTTACGACGTCGAAAACGCGATCGGAAATGAGCTCCTTCATCGGATCCACCTTGTAACGTTGTCAACACGCTTTCGTTCAGTTGGTCGTGGCTCTTTGGCTGCATAGCCCATCGCGACAATCGCAACGATGCCCCAGCTCTTCGGGACACCAAGCAATGTGCACAAGGCGTCTTTTGCCACGAGTGGCCCCGTCATGGCTGACGCACCAAGTCCCTCTGCGTGTGCGGCGAGGAGCAAATTCATGAGGGCGAGCGACGTCCCCACAAGTCCCGAGTCGCGCTCCATCTCGAGGATGGCGTCGCGCGCACTTGGTAGGAGCGCGTCGTCGACGAGATTCGACAGAACCGTGTGTCCCCGATGAATGGGGACGATGACAAGAGGCGCACTGCCGAAACGCGTGAAGTAGTCACCGTACGCAAGAAATGCAGGCTGGCTCGACTCGGGAACGTGCTTTGCGATGAGTAAAACCCTCGCCCGCACGATGGCTGCCATCTCTGAAATGAGCGCGGCATTCTTCACGACGAGAAATCGCCACGGTTGCTTGTTGCTGGCCGACGGCGCTTGAATGGCGAGTTCAAGGACGCGCTCGACCATCGGGTCGGGTGGAACTTCGGCAAGGAAACTCCGCACGCTTCGCCGACTCCGCAAAAGCCCTTCGAGGTCAGAGCTTCTCATGAAAGAACATACCCTCCGTCGACTGTCACGATCGATCCAGTCGCATACGCAGCGCGACTGCTCAGCATAAAGACCGCATGCTCCGCGATTTCATCCGCCGATGCGATGCGTCCAACCAGGGTTTTTTTGATCACTTCATCGTCGGCAAGCACGCGCGTGGCGGCCAGCATGTCCGTGTCGATCGGCCCAGGTCGAAGGCACAAAACAGCGATTCCCTTTTTCGCGTACTCGACCGCAAGCGCGCGTGTCATTGATTCGACTCCGCCTTTGCACGCTGCATAGGCCACCTGCCCACGTGTAGGCCGAACGGCGGCGACCGAACTGACGTTCACGATCACACCACATCGCCGTTGCATCATGCGCTTGATGATCGCGCGTGCGCACAAAAGAGGTCCGAGCACGTTAACTTCGAGCTCTTGACGCCATTCGTTTGCATCCCCCGTGACGAGCAATCCGCCGCGGTTATAGCCTGCGTTGTTAACCCATCCGTCAATCGGACCGAGTTCGCGTTCGAAGTGATCGACTGCGCTCTCGACATCGCGCTCGCTTGAAACGTCGAAGGGAAAGGCGATGGCCCGTCGGCCGGATTCATTTGTAATGTCATTGGTTACGAATTCCGCATCGTTCTTTCGCTCGTGGTACCCGACGCCAACATCGGCGCCTTCACGCGCGGCTGCGAGCGCGATGGCGCGGCCGAGACCACGGCTTGCGCCGGTCACGACGACTCGTTTGCCAAGGAGAAGCGCGCTCACGAAAACTCCGTCATTGCGCCTGGATGACGCAGCAAAATTGCGGCATTTTGGCCACCAAATCCGTACGAACTCGAAAGCACGTGCGTTTGCGCATGCGCGCGCGACGTGTGCGGCACGTAATCGAGGTCACACATGGGATCGGGCTGGTCGAGGTTGATCGTGGGATGAACACGGCCCTCGAGCATGCATCCGATCGAGGCAATCGCTTCGACAGCGCCCGCGGCGGAGATCAGGTGTCCGAGCATCGACTTTGTTGCGCTTATCGGAACTCGATGAGCACGACTGCCGAACAATCGCTTCAGCGCGAGAGTTTCGGCGGGATCGTTTTTAGGTGTGCCAGTCCCATGCGCGTTCACGGCATCAATCTGCTCGGCATTGATTTTCGCATCGTCCATCGCGCGTGACATGGCGAGGTACGCACCGAAACCTTCGGGATGCGGATCGCTAATTTTATACGCATCAAACGAGGTCCCGTAGCCCGCGATTTCGGCCAAGATCGTCGCGCCCCGCGCGCGTGCATCATCCCACCGTTCGAGTGCGAGTACCCCGGCGCCTTCGCCCATCACAAAGCCATCGCGACGAAGTTCAAAAGGGCGAGATGCGCGCGTGGGCTCGTCGTTTCGAGTGGTTGTCGCTTGCAACGCACAGAATCCCGCCACACCAAGGGGGTTGATCATCGAGTCGGTTCCGCCGGCAAGCATGCATCTGCGCCGTCCGCTTCGAATGAGGCGAAAGGCCGTTCCGATGGCATCGGTTCCTGCGGCACACGCCGATACGTGAACGAGAGGTGGCTTTCGTAGCCCATATCGGTGAGCTAACAGGTGAACACAAATGTCCGACGGTGTTTGCATGAAGCCGAGGCGTTCACGCAGCGTCTCCCTTGGCACGAAGGTGTCACGCTTGAGTTCGACGAGATCGGGCATTTTGAACAACTCAAGCCCCACGCCCATGCTCACGCCACCCAAAGAGGTGAAGTCCGTTGGCCAGTTGGCTTGGGCCATCGCTTGGCGCGCGGCTTCCAAAGCAAACGCAATTTTCCGATCGCCGAGCGGTGCATCCTCTGGGAGGCGTGCTTCACCGGCGATGCGCGTGGGAAGTCCCGATGCATCGAACACGGAAATCCTCCGAACGCCCGAACGCCCGGCGAGCAATTCACTCACCAGGATAGAAACCGCGTTTCCGAGAGGCGACACGACGCCCATGCCGGTTACGACGACACGCATCCCATAGCCCTCCACGTACAGCGCCCAGACACACCATCCCGACCTTCGAGCTCATGAACGACCGATTGCGCCCCCGATCGCAGGGCGCGAAGCGAATGCACGAGCATCGACGACGGTCCGAGTTCCAGAGGACCTCCGTCGATTCCATTAATGCGTTCCCGGTGTGCAAGCGCCTGGGTCATAGGATCGAAGGGTGTGTACTCTGTCGTTATGTCTACAAGCTCGGCGATCGGCGCCGTGCGCTGCCCCACATCCGACAGCCGCTCAAGAATCACAGAAGCCCCCGCATCACGGATTAACGCAGCAGGAACGGGCGTTCCAATTCGACCCAGGTGATGCTCCACGAGCAAATTTCGCTGATGCGCCACGCCGAGCACGATTGCAACGTCGATGCGGTGCTCCACCAGAGCAGAGCGAGCCTCCTCAAACGCGAGGTAGAATTCGCCGGCACTCGGATAGTGCACGGCGTACGGTCCGCGGACGCCGAAGTTTGCAGCTACGTGGTAGGCCGGCATGTTCGGCAAGCATCGAAATGCCAACAGCGGGTGGGCGCGTCGATAACCACCACTCGAAAATTGCTCTAACGAAAAGGTTCCATCGGGCGCTCGCGAGTGAGCGAGAACGGGCTCGATGTCTTCCTCAACAAACGGAATGTAACCGACTGCGATATAAATGCCCGTCCGCTCGGGTGGCAGGCAAGTCCCCAACTTGGCCTCGTCGAGCGCACGCCCAACCACGTCGACAGCAAGCGCGTCCTGCAAACCCAAGTACTTGCGGCTCTTGCGTTCTCGAAGGTACGGCAATGGATCTGAAGCACATGCACCGTCCGAAAGAACGAGCTCCGCACCGCCCGTGATCACGATCACGGGATCCATGTTTTCTCCGGCAAATCGCGCGTCCAAAGCGCATAGAGGTACCTGCGTTGTTCATGCACGCGCTCCGATTCGATGTGCCGAAGCATGAAGGTGAGTGAGCCTTTCATGCATCTCTCGCCTCGAATGGTTGCCTCCACGTTGATCTTCGAAGCGCCGTCCATCGTCTGGCCAATCTCAGCTAAGAGCTCCACACTGTCTCCCGGTTGTGCGGGCCGATAAAATTTGGCCTTATCCACTTGAACGAGGAGCGCGCGCCTCGGAGGTTCGCCTGGCCGATTTTCCGTCGCTTCAATGAGAAACCCCGAAAGTTGCGCTGCAGCTTCAATCAGGAGTGCGCCGGGGAGCACGGGATAGTCCGGGAAATGATCGTGCAGAACATCGTCGGTCAGTGTGACGGCTTTGAGCCCTCGAGCCAGCAGCCCTGGGAGGATTTCGGTAACACGATCGAGCAAAATGTAACGCATGATGTTTCCTATGACGACCGCGTCCGAACGGTCATGTCGATCCAGCTCTTGAGCGTGCCGCCGTTGGCCATGGATTGCTGGAGACCTCGGCATGCCGTCCAACATTGCTGGCACTTTGCAATCGCGCCTTGCTCTTCCAAGAGGCGCGCATGGATCGCGCGCAAGTCCATCTCGCGGACATTGCCGACAGGTTCCCCGATTCGTTCAATGCACGACGACACGTTGCCCACGTGATCAATATTGAAGCTCTGCGCGCCGGCGGTGCAGGTGGGCATGGGTCCACCGGCAAGGAATGCATCGATGCGTTCGAAGTAGTCCCGAAAAAATCGCACGTGTGGATACATTTTCCAGAGTCTTGTCATGTGCGCTGAGGTGCCAAGCGGGGGGAGGGCGTCACCATTTTTCCCGCGGCGCGTCCCGCCCGTCGACAGCAGTGTGACTTGGTGACCAACGCCTGCCGAGCGGGTCCGTTGAAAGAGGGCCTCCATGTCGTTCCAATTTTCATCCATGAGCACGGTCATCACGTTGACCTGCTTGCCGCCGCGCTTTGCCGTGTCGCGAAACATCTCGACGGCTCGCCATGCGCGCGCAGACGTTCCTTTCTGTCCGCGCTTGTCATCATGGCGTTTCGCTTCGGAAAAATCGATAGACACGCTCGCATGTGTGAGACCTGCGTTCCAAAGGGCGCGCGCGTTTTCTTCCGTCACAAACCAGCCGCTCGTAAAAAGTGCGGTCATGTGCTTTCGGCTGAGGACCTGAACAATATCGAGGAGATCGCTGCGAACGAAGGGCTCCCCGCCCTCAATTGAAATGAGAAAACATCCGAGTTCGGACAGTTGCTCGGCGATGGTTTCGTACTCGGAAACGGTGAGCTCTTCGTGTTTTGCGGCCGGATTGGGCCAAAAATCGCAAAAGCTGCACGTGAGGTTGCAACGATTCGTTACTTGAAGAAGACAATTGAAAGGTTTCTTTTTCAAGATCCCCAAAGCAAAGCGCACGTCCTTGCGAAGCGCCTTCATCATCCGAAAGGCCCCCCAGCAAGAAACTGCGACGAGAGCCGTGAAGTCATGTCCGACACCAATGGCAACAAGTCGCGGTATTCATCGAGGATCGAGCCGGTCGCGTCGACGAACCGATCGATGGCGTC